>CAMCES010000052.1 GCA_945873925.1 Bordetella parapertussis | reverse complement strand
TCGATCGCCAATCCCAACGCCGCTTTTGGTTTGCTGGCCCACGAGGTGCAACAGCAAATCGCCCCACAGATGCAAGCGGGCATGCTGAGTGGCCCCAGCTTTGCGCAAGAAGTGGCAGCCCGCCAGCCCGCCGCTTTGGTGGCTGCCAGCACCCACGCTGCGGTGCGAGACGCCTTGGTGCAAGCCTTCCATGGCGACAAGCTGCGGGTCTATGCCAATGACGACATCGTCGGCGTGGAAGTCGGCGGTGCGGTGAAAAACGTGATGGCGATTGCCACCGGATTGTGTGATGGCCTGAACTTGGGCTTGAACGCCCGTGCCGCCTTGATCACACGCGGCTTGGCCGAGATGACCCGGCTTGGCTTGGCCATGGGCGCCAGGGCCGATACTTTCATGGGCCTGAGCGGCTTGGGCGATTTGGTCCTGACCGCAACCGGCGACCTGAGCCGCAACCGGCAAGTGGGTTTGGCGCTGGCGCAAGGCAAGTCTTTGGACCAGGTGCTGCGCTCTTTGGGGCATGTGGCCGAAGGGGTTTACAGCGCCCACACCGTGGTGCAACGTGCCCAGCACCTGGGCGTGGACATGCCGATCGCGCAAGGGGTGATGGCGGTGTTGCAAGGGCAAGCCGCGCCGCAAGAAGCCGTGGCGGCCCTGATGGGGCGCGGGGCCAAGGGCGAGTAAGCGAGTTCAGGTCAACCAGTTGTCAATCAAACGGGTGGTGCCCAATCTGGCGGCACCCAAAGCCACCAGCGGCTCACGGCTGCCTGCATCCATCGGGGATAAATCGGATTGACGGCGCACGGTCAAGTAATCCGGTTGCCAGCCTTGGGCGCACAAGCCTTTCATGGCCAGGGTTTCCAGGGCAGTGATGTCCCCGTGGCCTTGCAGCGAACCTGCATGCGACCCGCTGTCTGCCGCCCAGGCTCTGACCTTGGCGGCCAAGTCTTTGAGCGCGGCAGACAGTTGCACCGCTTGCGCACGCTCGCCGGCGGACAAATACATGTTGCGCGAACTCAGTGCCAAGCCGTCTGGGGCGCGTGAGGTGGGTACGGTGACGATCTCGATCGGCAAAGCAAACTGGCGCACCATGTGGCGCAACACCAACTGTTGTTGAAAATCTTTTTGACCGAATACCGCCACGCCTTTGCCACCGCTGAAGACACAGCTGAACAGCTTCATGACCACGGTGCACACACCGGTGAAAAACCCAGGACGGAACTCACCCTCCAAGATATTGGCCAGCGCGGGGTCGGGCAGCACTTTGAAGGTCTGTGCTTGGGGGTAGAGCTCGGACTCGGTGGGCGCGAAAAGCACATCGCAGCCCAAGGCTTCGAGCTGAGCGCAATCGCTCTCGAAGGAGCGCGGGTAGCTGTCAAAGTCTTCGTGCGGCAAAAACTGCAAACGGTTGACGAAGATGCTGGCCACGGTTTGGTCGCCAAGGGTTTTGGCGTGGCGCAGCAGGCTCAAATGGCCTTCGTGCAAATGGCCCATGGTCGGCACAAAAGCGGGTTGGTCGGTGGATGCGAGCTGCTGGCGCAACTCTTTCACGGTGCGGGCGATGAACATGACTTACCAGGCGTGCAAAGCGTTGTCTGGGAAGCTGCCGTCTTTGACTGCCGCCACATAGCAAGCCAGCGCTGTCTGCACACTGTCGGTCTCGGTCATGAAATTGCGAACAAATTTGGCGGTTTTGCCCAGGTTGATGCCAAGCATGTCGTGCAGCACCAGCACCTGACCGGCGGTGCCATTGCCCGCGCCAATGCCGATAGTCTGGCAGCGCGGCAAGGCCTCGGTCAGGTCTGTGGCCAACACCGCTGGCACCATTTCCAGCACCAACATGCTGGCGCCGGCATCTTGCAAGGCCAGGGCATTGAGTTTCAATTGGGCCGCAGCGGCAGGCTCACGGCCTTGCACCCGGTAGCCGCCCAGGGCATGCACGGTTTGCGGGGTCAGGCCCAGGTGGGCGCACACGGGGATGCCGCGCTCGACCAAAAAATGCACGGTCTCGGTGGTCCAGCCACCGCCTTCGAGCTTGACCATGTGGGCACCGGCTTGCATCAACACCAAGGCGCTGCGCAGGGCTTGTTCGCGCGACTCGTGGTAGCTGCCAAAGGGCAGGTCGCCAATCACCCAAGCCGTGCCTTGCACCCGGCGCAAACCGCGCACCACGCTTTCGGTGTGGTAGCGCATGGTCTCCAAACTCACGCCGGCGGTGCTGTGCAGGCCTTGGCAGACCATGCCCAGCGAGTCGCCCACCAAAATACATTCCACGCCAGCGGCATCGGCCACAGCCGCAAAGGTGGCGTCATAGGCGGTCAGCATGGCGATTTTCTCACCGCGTGCTCGCATATCGTTCAAACGCGGCAGGCTGATCGGCTTGCGCGAAGACATGTCAGAGGCGGGCGGCAAGGTGCCGTAGGGACTGGCAGCGTTGGTCATGCGGGTTCTCCCCTCATCTATCCGTTGGAGGGCGCATAAGCCAGACGCACATAAATCGGTGCGTAGGCTTCGGCCTGGGTGATGTCCACCAGGGTTTCTTTGGCAAGTTCGAGCAACGCAATGAAGGTCACCAACATCACGGGCACACCCAAACTGGGGTCGAACAGGTCTTGGAATTCCACAAAGCGTTGGTTTTGCAATTGCTTGAGCACGATACTCATGTGCTCGCGCACCGACAGCTGTTGGCGGCTGATTTTGTGGTGTTGCACCAGCTTGGCGCGGCGCAGGATGTCGGCCCAGGCTTGTTGCAACTCCAACGCCTCGACATGGGGAAAGCGCGGTTGGATGGATTGCTCGATGTAGACCTGGGCGCGCAAAAAGTCGCGGCCTTGCTGGGGCGCTTCGTTCAAGCGGGCTGCGGCCAACTTGAGCTGTTCGTATTCCAACAAGCGGCGCACCAGCTCGGCGCGCGGGTCTTCAGGCTCCATGCCTTCTGCCACTTTTTTCGGTGGCAGCAGCATGCGTGACTTGATTTCAATCAGCATGGCCGCCATCAGCAGGTATTCGGCGGCCAGCTCGAGGTTGGTTTTGCGGATTTCCTCGACATAGCTCAGGTATTGGCGGGTCAGGCCAGCCATGGGGATGTCGAGGATGTTGAAGTTTTGCTTGCGGATCAGGTACAGCAGCAGGTCCAGCGGACCTTCAAAAGCTTCTAAAAAGATTTGCAGCGCGTCCGGCGGAATGTAAAGATCCTGCGGCATCGCGAACAGCGGTTCGCCATACAGACGCGCCACCGCCACATGGTCAATGACCTTGGGCATGTGGGGCAAATCGGCGCTTGGACCCTGCCAATTCGCCTCGATGATGGTGCTCACTTGCTGTCCGTGCTGAGGTAAACGTAGGGCTTTTGCGGTACCCGGGCGGCTTTGAACTCCGCCTGGTTTTGCCGGTCGATGTTTTTGTCCCACAGCAGGCCGCGTCCTGCCCGTTGCTCGGCTTCCAGCGTGGGCTTTTGCGCCTTCAATTGCTGGATGAATGCTTGGGTTTCAGAGACGTATTCGGGGCGGGCAAACAGTGACATGTCAGGGGTCCTCTCAGGGGAGCCGCATTCTACCTAGTCGGGCTTTTCAGGCTGTCGGCTCAATCGGTTTGGCCATCTTAGGCTTGGGTCGGGAGTTGCTGGCTGAGGTTGGAGATGCGGTACACAAAATCGCGATGGCAAGTCTTTAAAATTTCACCTATGAACCGCCCCTTGCTGACGCCCAACCTGGCCGCTGAAACCTTCAGTGCGTGGTACTGGCTTAAAAAAGAGCTGCAAGACTTTTGCAGTTCCCAAAACTGGCCCACGGGCGGCAGCAAGCAAGAACTGACGGCGCGTGTGCTGGCGGGTTTATCGGGGCAGCCACTGCCCAACATGGCTTCAAAGGCAGCCATGGTGGCCATACCCGCCAACCTCACGCCGCAAACGGTGATCGGCCCCGGCTGGCGGCTCAACGTGGCTTTGCGCGGCTTTTTTGTGGCGCACACAAGTCCCGCATTTCGCTTCAACCAAGCTCTGCGGGATCTTTTCAAAAATCCTGAAGGCCGAACACTGGCACAGGCCCTGGTGGTTTATCAAAAAAGCCTAGAGCAGGGGCCCGCCCCGATTCAGCCACAATTCCAGTTCAATCAACACATCCGCGATTATTTTGCGCAACACCCAGGCGCCACCCGAGCAAAGGCGCTGCAAGCCTGGCAAGCCAAACGCCAGACAGCGCAAGCCCTTGTTTTTTCTATCGACACCGAATGAAATCCCAGCGTGACTCCCGCGGGCAGGCCCTGTCCGAGGTCAGGGCCGCACCACGATGAAAGCACCGGTGGGGCCGCCGATTTGCACCCGGTTGCCGCCAAGCGCCGGCTGCGAGCAAGACCGCAGCCCAGTTCATCAATGGATCCGCATGCCAGGCGTGGCACCCGGCCAAGGGTGCAACACATGGATGCCGGGTTGGGCTTTCTCGTCTGCATGAGAAGCGGCCAAGACCATGCCCTCGGAGACGCCGAATTTCATCTTGCGCGGGGCCAGGTTGGCCACCATGACGGTGAGCTTGTCCACCAGGTCTTCGGGCTTGTACATGCTGGCAATGCCGCTGAACACATTGCGGGTGCGGCCCTCACCCACGTCCAGGGTCAGGCGCAAAAGCTTGGTGCTGCCTTCCACGGCTTCACAGTTGACGATGAGGGCGATGCGCAGATCGACTTTGGCGAAGTCGTCGATGGAGATGGTGTCAGCGATGGGTTCGCCGCCAGGAACAGATAAATTGGGGTCAGAGCCCGCGTTTTCCTTCGGAAAATCGGTATCTGACCCCAATTGATCTGGCTCAAACAGGGCTTCGAGCATCTTGGGGTCGACGCGCTGCATCAGGTGTTGGTAATGGCCAATCGTGTGACCAGCGCCCATGCGTTGGTCGCGCTGCGCGAACTGCAAGGGTGCAATCTTCAAAAACGCTTCCACGTTGGCCACCAAGGCGGGCAGCACGGGCTTCAAGGCCAAGCTGAGCAATCGAAAGGCTTCGATGCAGGTGCTGCACACATCGTGCAATCGGGCATCTTGGCCTTCTAGCTTGGCCAATTCCCAGGGCTTGTTGGCGTCCACATATTCATTCACCCGGTCGGCCAGGGCCATGGTGTCGCGCAAGGCCTTGGCGTAGTCGCGGTGGTCGTAAAGCGTTTCAATCGCGGGCAGTTCAGCGTGGAGATGTGCCAGCAGCGCGTCGCCATCGGCACTGACCGCGCTCAATTGACCTTCGAACCGCTTGGCAATGAAGCCCGCCGCCCGGCTGGCGATGTTGATGTACTTGCCCACCACATCCGAGTTGACCCGCGCCATGAAGTCCTCGGCGTTGAAGTCAATGTCCTCGTTGCGGCCGTTGAGTTTGGCGGCCAAGTAGTAGCGCAGCCACTCGGGGTTCATGCCGAGTTCCAAGTACTTCAAGGGGTTCAAACCGGTGCCACGGCTTTTGCTCATCTTCTCGCCGTTGTTGACGGTGAGAAAGCCGTGCACAAACACCTTATTGGGGACTTTGCGGCCGCTGAATCTCAGTATGGCTGGCCAAAACAAGGTGTGGAAAGTGACGATGTCTTTGCCGATGAAATGGTATTGCTCCACATCCGGCGCGGTGATGTAGTCGTCGTAGCTTTCGCCGCGCTGGGTCAAGAGGTTTTGCAATGACGCCAAATAGCCAATCGGGGCATCCAGCCACACATAAAAATACTTGCCCGGCGCATCGGGAATCTCGATGCCAAAGTAGGGTGCGTCACGCGATATGTCCCAGTCGCCCAAGCCTTCGCTGGTGCTGCCGTCTGGGTTGGTGCGCACACTGAACCACTCTTTGACTTTGTTGGCCACTTCGGGTTGCAGGTGTTGGCCGTTTTGGGTCCAGTCTTGCAAAAACTCGACGCAGCGTGGGTCGGACAATTTGAAGAAGAAATGCTCGGCCTGTTTCAACACCGGTGTGGCGCCCGACAACGCCGAGAACGGGTTCTTCAAATCGGTGGGCGCATAGACCGCGCCGCAGTTTTCGCAGTTGTCACCGTACTGGTCTTTGGCGCCGCACTTGGGGCATTCGCCCTTGATGAAGCGGTCGGGCAAAAACATGTTTTTCTCGGGGTCGAAAAACTGCTCGATGGTTTTGCGCTCAATCAAGCTGCCGCCTTGCTCGGCGGACAGGTCGCGCAGGTCGCGGTAAATCTGTTGCGCCAGTGCGTGGTTTTCAGGCGCATCGGTGCTGTGCCAGTTGTCAAAGCCAATATGAAAACCATCGAGGTAGGGCTTGCGCCCAGCAGCGATGTTGGCCACAAACTGCTGCGGCGTGAGGCCTGCTTTTTCAGCGGCAATCATGATCGGTGCGCCATGCGTGTCGTCGGCACACACGAAATTCACGGCGTGGCCCTGCATGCGTTGGTAGCGGACCCAAATATCGGCTTGGATGTACTCCATCATGTGCCCAATGTGGAAGTGGCCATTGGCATAGGGCAGGGCGGTGGTGACAAATAAGCGGCGCTGGGTCATGAGGGGGTCAGTGCAGAGAGGGAGGCCGATTTTATGCGGCAGCTTCAATGGCCTGTCGAGGGCCTTCAACCTTGCCTGCCGCGTGGCCGTGTCCGCTTGGCTAGACTAGCTCCCTTTTGCCCGACAGACACTGGAGTAGACATGGCCCTGAGCGAACAAGACGTCACCAATGCGTTGCAAACCGTGGTTGACCCTCTGACGGGCCAAGACTTTGTCAGCAGCAAATCGGTCAAAACCCTGCGCATCGATGGGGGTGCGGTGACCCTCGAGGTGGTGCTCGGCTACCCCGCCAAAAGCCTGTGGGCTGCTTTCGAGCGGCAGTTGCAGTTGGTGCTTGGACAGGTGCCGGGCGTGACGGCAGTCACGACCAAAGTCACCAGCCAAGTGGTGGCCCATGCCGCGCAACCGGGTGTCCCCTTGCTGCCGCAGGTGAAAAACATCATTGCCGTGGCTTCGGGCAAAGGCGGCGTCGGCAAAAGCACGACAGCGGCCAACCTGGCGCTGGCGCTGGCGGCTGAAGGGGCGAGCGTGGGCTTGCTCGATGCGGACATTTACGGCCCCAGCCAACCCATGATGATGGGCTTGACTGGCCGACCCGAAAGCGCGGACGGCAAAACCATGCAACCGTTGGAGGCGCATGGCGTGCAAGTCATGTCGATCGGGTTTTTGGTGGGACAGGACCAAGCCATGGTGTGGCGCGGCCCGATGGCCACCCAGGCGCTCGAGCAGTTGCTGCGCCAAACCAACTGGCGCGACCTGGATTATTTGATCGTTGACATGCCCCCTGGCACCGGCGACATCCAACTCACCTTGAGCCAACGCGTGCCGCTGACCGGCGCGGTGATCGTCACCACCCCGCAAGACATCGCGCTGATCGACGCCTTGAAGGGCATCCGCATGTTCCAAAAAGTCGGTGTGCCGATCTTGGGCATCGTGGAAAACATGGCGGTGCACATTTGCAGTCAATGCGGTCATGCCGAACACATCTTTGGCGTCGAAGGCGGCAAAAAAATGGCGCAGGCCGAGGGCATGAATTACCTGGGCGCCTTGCCCCTGAGCATGTCGATCCGGGTGCAGGCCGACAGCGGCTTGCCCAGCGTGGTGGCCGACCCAGATGGCGAAGTGACCGCGATTTACACATCCGTTGCAAGGCAATTGGCCGTCAAGGTGGCGGCCAAGGCAAAAGACTTTTCGGCCAAATTCCCGACCATCAAGGTGTCCAAAGACACTTAAAGACCGGCTGGCATTCTGATGCATTAAAGTGCAGGTATGCGAAACACCTTGCTTGGCGATAAACACCCCTACCTGGTCAGCTTGGGCGCACGCGTGCGCGGCCTGCGCGCCCGACGTGGCCTGACCCGCAAAGCCGCTGCCGCCCGGGCGCAAGTCTCCGAGCGGCATTGGGCCAATTTGGAGTCGGGCACCGGCAATGCGTCCATCCTGGTGCTGTTGCAAGTGGCCAAAGCGCTGCAATGCGGTTTGATCACCTTGCTGGAAGAAGTGCCCAAGGCCGGCAGTTTGCGACACCAACACATCGCCCTTGTTGGCTTGCGTGGCGCGGGCAAATCCACCTTGGGTCAGCGCTTGGCGCAAGAACTCGGTTATGTGTTTGTCGAGCTCAGCCGGGTGATTGAAAACCTGGCGGGTTGCAGCATCAGCGAAATCCACGGCCTGTATGGCCCCCAGGCCTACCGACGCTATGAGCGCCGCGCCTTGGAGGACAGCTTGGCGCAGCATCCGCATGCGGTGTTGGCCACCCCTGGCGGCTTGGTGTCGGAGGAGGGCAGCTTTCATGTGTTGCTGGCGCAGTGCTTCACGATTTGGCTGCAGGCCACGCCCGAGGACCACATGGCCCGTGTGTTGGCCCAAGGGGACACCCGCCCGATGGCCTCGAGCAACGAGGCCATGCAAGACCTGCGGCGCATCCTCAGCAGCCGCTCGCCCTTTTATGCCAAGGCCGATCTGCATTTCAACACCAGCTTGCGGCCGCTGGAGGAGAGTTTCCAGGCCCTGAAAAAAGCCTGGCTGGCTCAGGAATGAAAGAGGGCAATATATTGCATTCAATTCGCAGTTTTCTGCAGGATGATGCCAACTTCGGTCAGTCCAATGGTTTGGCCTTTGTTGCAAGGAAGCCCGCGCATGTCAGATTTCAAGGTCGATTACCAAACACACCCCTCTCAATACCGCCATTGGTCCCTGGCCGTTGATGGCGAGATCGCCACCTTGTCCTTGGACATCCAAGAAGACGGCGGCATTTTGCCCGGCTACAAACTCAAGCTCAATTCCTACGACCTCGGCGTTGACATCGAATTGCACGACGCTTTGCAGCGTGTGCGCTTTGAACACCCCGAGGTCACGTCGGTGATCATCACCAGCTTGAAGGACCGGATTTTCTGCTCAGGCGCCAATATCTTCATGCTGGGTTTGTCCAGCCATGTCTGGAAGGTCAACTTTTGCAAATTCACCAATGAAACCCGCAACGGCATCGAAGACAGCAGTCGCCACAGCGGTTTGAAATTCGTGGCTGCCGTCAACGGTGCCTGCGCCGGTGGCGGCTACGAGCTGGCGCTGGCCTGCGACGAGATCGTGTTGGTCGATGACCGCTCCAGCAGCGTGTCCTTGCCTGAAGTGCCATTGCTCGGTGTGTTGCCAGGCACAGGTGGCCTCACCCGCTTGACCGACAAGCGCCATGTGCGGCACGACCATGCGGATATTTTTTGCACCAGCATCGAAGGCGTGCGCGGTCAACGTGCGGTGGACTGGCGCTTGGTGGACGCGATCGCCAAGCCTGCGCAGTTTGCCCAGGTGGTGGCCAAACACGCCAACGCCTTGCCTGCCATCGCCAAACGGGCGGGTGCAGCGGCCAAAGGCCAAGGCGTGGCGCTCAAGCCATTGCAAAAAACCGTCTCCACAAATACTTTGCACTATGGCTATGTCATGGTTGAGGTTGACCGCGCCAAACGCACCGCCACCTTGACCGTGTCTGCCCCAAAGGCCGCCTTACCCACCAGCTTGGAAGGCATCCAGCAGCAGGGCGATGCCTGGTACCCCTTGCAAATGGCGCGAGAGTTGGACGACGCGATCTTGGCCATGCGCACCAATGAACTCGCGATCGGCACCTGGTTGCTGAAAACCACCGGTGACATCGCATTGGCACTGCAATCGGATGCGCTGTTGGTGCAACACCAAAACCATTGGCTGGTGAACGAAACCATCGGTTTGCTGCGCCGCACCTTGGCCCGCTTGGACGTGTCTTCGCGCTCGTTGTTTGCTTTGGTTGACGAAGGTTCTTGCTTTGCAGGCACCTTGGCCGAGTTGGCGTTTTGCGCTGACCGCACGTACATGCTGGCCTTGCCTGGCAATGACCAAGCCCCGCTGATCACCCTGAGCGAACTCAATATGGGTTACTTCCCCATGGTGAACCACCAGTCGCGCTTGCAGCGTCGCTTTTACGAAGAAACCGCGCCCTTGGAGGCAGTTCGTTCAGCCATTGGCAAACCGCTGGACGCAGCGCAAGCCTTGGCCTTGGGTTTGGTCACCGCTGCGCCCGACGACATCGACTGGGCGGACGAACTGCGCATCGCGATTGAAGAACGTGCCGCCATGTCCCCCGATTCACTCACTGGCATGGAAGCCAATTTGCGCTTCAGCCAAAAAGAGTCGATGGAAACCCGGATTTTTGGCCGCTTGTCAGCCTGGCAAAACTGGATCTTCAACCGCCCCAACGCGGTGGGCGACAAAGGTGCCTTGAAGGTCTACGGCAAGGGCGAAAAAACCGCTTTCGATTTCAACCGCGTTTAATTGGTTAATTGGGGTCAGATCCCCATTCTTTTCATCCCCATCATCAGGAAACAACATGTCAGCCATCAACTACAGCGAAAAAATCCCCAACAACGTCAACCTGAGCGACGACCGCACCTTGCAACGTGCGCTTGAGCAATGGCAGCCCAACTTCATCAACTGGTGGGACGACATGGGCCCTGAAGGCTCCACTGACAGCGAGGTGTATTTGCGCACCGCGGTCAGCGTTGACCCGCAAGGCTGGGCCCAGTTTGGCCACGTGAAAATGCGCGACTACCGCTGGGGCATCTTCTTGAACCAAGGCCAAGCCGATCGCAAGATCCATTTCGGCGACCACAAGGGCGAGGCCGCATGGCAAGACGTGCCTGGCGAGCACCGCGCCAACCTGCGCCGCATCATCGTCACCCAAGGCGACACCGAACCAGCATCGGTTGAGCAGCAACGCCACCTCGGCCTGACCGCGCCGAGCATGTACGACCTGCGCAACCTGTTCCAGATCAACGTCGAAGAAGGCCGCCACCTCTGGGCCATGGTGTATTTGTTGCACAAACACTTTGGCCGCGATGGGCGTGAAGAAGCCGAAGCCCTGCTTGAGCGCCGCAGTGGCAACGACGACAACCCCCGCATCCTGCAAGCCTTCAACGAGCAAACGCCCGATTGGCTGAGCTTTTTCATGTTCACCTACTTCACCGACCGCGACGGCAAGTTCCAGCTGTGTGCTTTGGCGGAAAGCAGCTTTGACCCACTTGCACGCACCACCAAGTTCATGTTGACCGAGGAGGCGCACCACATGTTTGTCGGTGAGTCGGGCATTTCACGCGTGATCCAGCGCACCTGCCAAGCCATGAATGAACTGAAAACCGACGACGCCGCCCTGCTGCGCGCCGCTGGCGTGATTGATTTACCCACCATCCAGCGTTATTTGAATTTCCACTTCAGCGTGACCATAGATTTGTTCGGCGCTGACGAGTCCAGCAACGCAGCGACCTTTTATTCCACCGGCATCAAAGGCCGCTACGAAGAAGGCAAACGCGACGACGACCATGTGTTGCGCGGGCAGACTTACAAAGTGCTGCATGTGCAAAACGGGCAGTTGATCGAAAAAGAAGTGCCGATGTTGAACGCCTTGAATGAAGTGCTGCGCGACGACTACATCACCGACTCGAGAGCCGGTGTGGACCGTTGGAACCGCGTGATTGACAAGGCAGGCATCCCCTTTAAGCTGCAAGTGCCGCACAAAGCCTTCCACCGCAACATCGGCTCCTTGTCTGGTACCAAAGTCTCGCCCGATGGCCGTGTGGTGTCGGACGCCCAATGGAACGCCAAGGTCAACGAGTGGCTGCCTTCTGCTGATGACCGCGCGTTTGTCGCCAGCCTGATGGGCCGCGTGGCCGAGCCTGGCAAGTTTGCCAACTGGATCGCACCCCCGGCCATTGGCATCAACCGCCAACCCGTAGACTTCGAGTACGTCCGCTTCAACTGAGCTTGCCATGAGTGAAACCGCCGAGTTGCTGCAACAGCACCTGATCGACCCCGAGGTGTGTATCCGTTGCAACACCTGCGAAGCCACCTGCCCGGTCGGCGCGGTGACGCACGACAGTCGCAATTACGTGGTCGATGCCGACAAGTGCAACCATTGCATGGCCTGCGTGCC
>CAMCES010000051.1 GCA_945873925.1 Bordetella parapertussis | reverse complement strand
CAATTCCTCCAAGGCTTGCCTGCCAACAATGTGCTGCTCACCGGCGCTCGGGGCACTGGCAAATCATCCTTGGTGAAAGCGTGTTTGAACACCTACGCTGCCCAAGGCTTGCGGTTGATCGAAGTCGATAAGCAGGACATGACCGATTTGCCCGACATCATCGATGTGGTGTTTGAGCGGCCTGAAAAATTCATTGTTTTTTGCGACGATCTGAGTTTTGAAGAAGGCGAACCTGGCTATAAAGCCTTGAAATCTATCCTCGATGGCAGCGTGGCAGCCACCACGCCCAATGTCTTGATCTATGCCACCAGCAACCGACGCCACCTTTTGCCCGAGTACATGAAAGACAACCTGAGCTACCAGCACACCGAAGATGGAGAAGTGCATCCGGGTGAAGTGATCGAAGAAAAAATCTCCCTCTCCGAGCGATTTGGTTTGTGGCTGAGTTTTTACCCTTTCAGCCAAGAAGCATATTTGCAGATCGTCAACCAATGGCTGGTCTCGCTGGGAGTGCCTTCGGCAGACTGTGAGAAAGCGCACCCCGAGGCCTTGGTTTGGGCGTTGGAGCGCGGTTCACGCAGCGGACGCGTGGCCTACCAATTTGCCAGAGACTTTACCGGGCGACTGGGTCATTGAGCCTATGAACCAAGGTGCGTCTTTCCCGCCGGTTCGTGTTGCCGATCCGCAGTTGCCCCGCGAGGGTGGTGCTGACAGGGCTTTGACCTTGGTGGCAGTGGGCGTGCTGTTCCAGCCCGATGGCCGCTTTTTGCTCACCACCCGACCCCCCGGCAAAGCCTATGCGGGTCATTGGGAGTTTCCGGGTGGCAAGTTGGAACCTGGTGAAACCGTGGTCCAAGCCCTACGACGCGAGTTACATGAAGAGCTTGGTATCTCCATCCATGACCCCGTTCCCTGGAAAACCGAGCGCATCGACTATCCCCATGCCTTTGTGGATTTGCACTTTTGCAAAGTCATGCAATGGTCTGGCGATTTGCAGATGAAAGAGGGTCAGCAGTTCAGTTGGCAGCGCTTGCCTGTGGCGGTATCGCCATTGTTGCCGGGCACAGTGCCGGTCTTGGCGTGGTTGGCTTAGGCGCAAAGCTCGATTTCAAATTCGGCATTGCCCACCGCGGCTTGGGGTTTGGTTTCCCAAGACTGGTGAATCAAGCGAACCCAAACCATCATGCGGTTGCCGCTGATCTCAGGCACCAAACCCATGGCTGGATCGATGAAAACGCGCATCATTTGAAAGCGGCCCTGCGGTAGGGCTTGTTGAAATTGACCCTGTGTGGCCATCACGCGCTGAGGGGAACCGCTTTCGCGCAATAACCGCATCAACAAACTAACGCTGTCGTTGAGCACTTTGAGCGGCTCAGACCATTTCAAAATGTCTTGGCGACGTTGGTCTGGGTCGCGTTGATGCCAAGCATGGTAGCTGGGCAGGTCAAAAGCGCATGTGCCACCTGGCACCGCGGCGCGGTTGCGCAGACTGCTTAAAAAATCGCTGTCGGTCACGCAGTTACTCAAACGGCCGCCATAAGTGTTGAAGCCTTGCAGGCAATGCTCTATGCGTTTGAGCAAATCATCCAACACATCCTCTGACACCGAGGGGTTGCCACGGTAACTTAAAAATTGCTGCTTGTGTCGATCAAGTTCTTTGAGGATGTCTGACTTCAAGTCCGAACGTCCGCCCACTTCCACGATTTCAAACAGGGTGGTCAGTGCGAAATGGTGGTCGATCTCAGACGTGCGCAGCAGTAAATGTTCGAATCGGCCAAGGAGGTATTCCAACCGCAAATAAGTGCGGATACGCTCGTTGAATGGGTGTTCGTAAAGAATCACGGACAGAACTTGCCTTGGGATTGGAAAGACAGGCGAATGATAACCGCTGAAGAGACCGATTCCAGGGGCTGAACTTTATCAAGGCAGGATCATTCCCAGCGCATGTGCCTGCAGTTTTGGCAAGTCATCTTCGTCATTGAAAACCACCACATCTGCGGCCGCCAAACGCCGTGATCGGCTGGCTTGTTGCTGGATGATTTGGCGAACTTCTGGCGCTGACAACTGGTTGCGCGCCATGACTCGCCTGACTTGCGTTTGTTCGCTGCAGTCCACCACGATGACCTTGTCCAGCAGACCGCGCCAGCGCACAGATTCGAGCAACAACGGGATGTCAACCAATACCATGGCATGGCCTTGCTGTGCCGTGACATCCATCGCCTGGATCATGCCTTGGAATATCAACGGGTGAAGCAGGCTTTGCAGTGCCTGCTTAGCCTCGGGGTTGGAGAACACATGTTGGCGCATCCGGTCACGGTCCAAGGCGCCTTGTTCGTTGATATAGGCATTACCGAAATGGCGTCTGATCGGTTCAATGCCTGCGCCTTGGGGCGCAGTGACTTGGTGCGAAATGGCATCTGCGTCAACCAAGGGGATGCCGCGTGCCACCAACATCTGGCCCAATGTGGTTTTACCGCTGCCGATGCCGCCGGTCAAACCGATGCGATGAAAACTGGGTGAGGCCATGTTGAAAGTCTATATGAAACAGGCTCACATCAATTGGCCCAATTGAAAAACGGGCAGGTACAAGGCCACCACCAAACCACCGACCACCGTACCCAAAACAACCAGCATCAAGGGTTCCAGCAGTTGCAGCATGGACTGGATTTGTTGCTCGATCTGTTGTTCCAGTTCTTGTGCAGCTCGCGCCAGCAGGTGCGCCAATGCACCTGACTCCTCACCGATGGCGACCATATGCACAAGCATTAGGGGGAATAAACTTTTTTGAATGCCCGAGCCGGGGTACAAGGGGTAAACCGATTGCATGGCTTGGGCCAAACTTCGACCTTGCGAGACGCTGTAGCGGACTGCCAGGGTGGTCAGGCTGAATGCCCGGTTTTGGCAGATACCAGCAGTCACCTCAAGTGCATCCAACAAGGGCACACTGGCATTGACCAAGGTTGACAGGCAGCGGGTCCACGCGGCCAAAGTGCTTGCCTGAATGAACAGTCCAACGACAGGCATGCGCAACACTGCAATCGCCAGTTTCAACTGCCAATGCAACTGTCTTTGGTAGATATGCCAAACAGACCATGCAAACAGCACACTGCACAAGACAACTGCAGGACCATGGTTCACAATGGCCTGGCTCAGATGCAACACCCACAAGGTAGCCGCTGGCAGCTCGGTTTGAAAGGAGCTGAAAATACCTGCAAAAACAGGCACGACCCAAACCATGATCACTGTGATGACCAACACGGCGATGGACATTACGGCAGCAGGGTAGACCATGGCTGATTTGATCTGCTGTCGCAAGGCATGTTGCTTTTCCAAGTGTGAACCCAAGCGTTGCAACACCTGATCCAGGGTGCCGGAGAGTTCGCCGGCTGCGACCAGTTGGCAAAAGAAGGCGTCAAAAACCTGGGTTTGGGTCAATGCGTGCTGCAGTGAGTGGCCATTTGACACCGATAACCGCAAGGAGTTAGCCAGGTTTTGCAAAGGCTTGTTCGATGCGCTCATGGCCATGGTTTCCAAGGCCTGCAGCAACGGAATGCCTGCGCCGAGCAAAGTAGCCAACTGGTGGGTAAAACCGGTCAATTGCTGCAATGAAATGTCAGCCATGCGTGACGCTCAGAATTTCTTCCAGCGAGGTCTCCCCTTGCAAGACCTTGGATAGTCCGGATTCGCGCAATGTTTGCACCCCTTCACTGGCGGCCTGGGCAGCGATCCGGTGCAAGGGAGATTTATCCAAAATCATGGCTTGGATAGCCTCTGTGATGGGCATGACTTGGTGTATGGCAAGCCGCCCCGAAAAACCGTCTTGGCATGAGGCACACCCGACTGCTCGAAATCGGTCTTGCCCGGGCACGGGTGTTTTACACGCCGGGCACAAGCGCCTGACGAGTCGCTGAGCCGTGACCAAGGAAATACTGCTGGCCAAATTGAATCCGGCGATGCCCATGTGGCTTAGACGGACCAAAGTACTGGGTGCATCATTGGTGTGAAGTGTGGACAACACGAGGTGACCCGTTTGGGATGCTTTGACTGCCATGTCCGCAGTCTCTGCATCCCGTATCTCACCCAGCATCAACACGTCGGGATCTTGGCGGAGCAAAGACCGCAAAGCCGTTGCAAAACTCAACCCCAACTTGTCATTCACATTGACTTGGTTGATCCCTGGCAAGATGATTTCCGCAGGATCCTCGACCGTCGCGATATTGATCCTGGGTGAATTCAGGTGCGCCAAGCAGGTGTAGAGGGTCACGGTTTTGCCTGAGCCAGTCGGTCCGGTGATCAAGACCATGCCGTGGGGCCGGTTGATGGCATTGACCAGCTTTGTCCGCGCTGTGGGTTCTAAGCCCAGGGCGTCAAAGTTCAAGGCTTGGGTTTGGAAATCTAAAATGCGCAAAACCGCTTTTTCACCATGCAGGGTAGGCAGGGTACTGACACGCAAGTCAACCAGCCTGTTTTCCAGGGGAAATTGCATCCGCCCATCTTGCGGCAGTCTTTTCTCGGCGATGTCCAATTTGGACAACACTTTGATGCGCGAGATGATCCGGTCCCTCATGTTTGCAGGCGGCGCTGTCATTTCATGCAACAAACCGTCGATTCGCATGCGGATGCGCAACAACGATTCGTAGGGCTCTAAGTGGATATCAGACGCCCGAGACTCGAGGGTATGTCGTAGCAATTGGCTCAACCAGTCAACCACCTGCTGGTCTTGCTGCTGTTGGTCCGGGTTTGAATGTTTGGTGTTCATGTTTCCAATATAGGAAACAAGGCAATGCAACGGGCTTACTTCAACTCACTGATGAATGAATCGCAACTCAAGGACTGTGTGAGAGTTTCAGCGATTCGATCAACATGGAGAGTTTTTGAAAGTATTTATGACCAGAATCGGTCAAAACCATGAATTTGGTGCGCTTATTGCCTCCTTCGAAAGAGGCGCAAACCAAATCAGCACGTACCAGCAGGTCCAGTTTTCTGTGCAAGGTGGCCGGCGAGGCGACATGCCGCAAGCGCATGACCGATGACACCGTCAGGGGGTGAGCGATTCGCTCGGCCACAGCAATTTCCTCAAGAACCTGTTTACAAATCGGATCATTCAGCACGGCCTCACCAGAAACGCTGATTTTTTTGATTTGAATTAAAAAATCCAGGTAATAGTTTGAGCGCATCGACCACCCACTAAAACAGATAAATCTGATCTATTCAAATTATTTCATTGGGTTCAGATAAATTGGTATGCTTCTCTCCTTTATTTGATAAAAGAGGAAAAATCAAGGGAATACCATGTTATTTTGTCCATAACAAATAGTCTACGAAATCTTTTTTTATGCTTTGGCAATTCCAGCTCGCGTGCCAAAGACCGAGGTTCGATCGGTTCTGCAGTGGCATGGAATGCAAGCACAGGGTTGTTAGAATAAAACCCCTCAAAGGACCCCCAAACGCTCAAGGAAACCATGAAACGCTTATTCTTAGTCTCACTGTTGTTGTCAGTGCAGTCGATGGCTTTTGCCCATTGCGCGGGTCCTGTCCCATGTGAAATGAAATACGTGGACGTGGCTTTTTTGAAGACCAAACGCACGGGTGCTGAAGTGGACAAAGCCAAAGCCATGCGCGAAGAGGGCGAAAAGCTTTTCAAAGAAGGCAAGGAAGAAGAGGCCTTGAAGCTGCTGAAAGAAACCAAAAAATTCCTATTAGAAGGATCCTGACTGGCCTTGGCGACTAACGGCTCAGGGATTTCATCGAAAGAAAGTCATTGAATATGCTCAAAGAGATGGTTTTTGCTTTGATGGTGTTGCTTGCCATGTCCCCTGCCATGGCTGGAGACATCTCTGAATGCGCCAAGATGAATGACCAAGACCAAAAAAATGTCTGCTTGGCTGGCTACGCAGGCAGCGCAACATATTGCGAAAAAATCAAAAACGGCGAATTGAAACGCAGCTGCATGTTCAAGGTCATCCGGATTCAACGTGATGTGGCTTACAAGTCGCCCAAACCCAAGCCAGCGCCACCCGCAGAAGAGTAACTTCAGCTTTGACGGTCCAGCAGCTGTTCGGCGATTTCTTGTAAGGCCAATTTGTAGTCACTGTTTGGTAATTGATCCAACTGGTTTAGGGCCATCTGCGCCTCTGCTGATGCGGCTTCCCGGGTCAACTGCATGGCGCCAGTTTCACGCACGATCTGAGCGATGTCATGCAAGGCATCCACCTCGCCTTGTTCAATCGCACGCTTGATCAGAGTGCACTGAGCCGCGTTGCCCCGTTGCATGGCAATGATCAAAGGCAGTGTGGCTTTGCCCTCGCGCAAATCGTCCCCCATGTTTTTGCCCATGACAGCGGCATCGCCGTCGTAATCCAGTACATCGTCAATCACCTGAAAAGCCGTACCCAAAGTCTGTCCGTAATGGGCGCACGCCGCTTCAAGGGCAGGGTCAGCCTTGGTCAAAATCGCAGGTAAACGGGTGCTGGCCTCGAACAATTTGGCGGTTTTGCTGCGAATCACGCGTAAATACGCTTCGATGTCCAAGGAAGCATCGTGCATGTTCATCAATTGCAACACTTCGCCTTCGGCAATCACGTTGGTGGCCTCAGCAACCGTGTCCAGGATACGGATGTCTTGGCACTCCACCATCATTTGGAACGCGCGTGAATACAAAAAGTCACCCACCAAGACGCTGGCGGGGTTGCCGAACATGGCGTTGGCGGTGGGGCGCCCGCGCCTCAGGTTGGAATCGTCGACCACGTCGTCATGGAGCAGGGTGGCGGTGTGGATGAATTCAATGACCGCAGCCAATTTGTGGTGGTCAGCGCCTTTGTAGCCCAAAGCCCCGGCCATGAGCAGTAACAGCACCGGACGTAAGCGCTTGCCCCCAGCCAAGATGATGTGCTGAGCCACTTGAGCCACCAGTGGAACACCAGAAGTCAGACGGGCAGTGATCAAACCGTCAACCGCCAGCATGTCCATGCCAATCAGACCAGGGTAGGCCTTGGGGGGTTTGGCTTCAGTGGTGTCCAAGGTGACTTTCCATATGCATGGATTAATTATAGGGAGGGCGGGCCAGAGGGAGGGGGGGGAACGCCCAATTCCGCCTTAACATGCTAGAATATCGGGCTCTGTTAAAATCCGTTGGCAGAGCAATGAAGAGTCTATCTTTCAGAGGTTCGTATGTACGCAGTCATAAAAACCGGTGGCAAGCAGTATCGCGTGTCAGCCGGCGAAAAAATCAAAGTAGAACAGATCGCTGCGGACGTTGGCCAAGAAATCGTGATTGACCAGGTGTTGGCTGTCGGCAACGGCGCTGATCTCAAGGTTGGCACACCCTTGGTGTCCGGTGCAACTGTCAAGGCCATGGTCATGGCCCACGGCAAGCACGACAAAGTGCGCATTTTCAAAATGCGCCGTCGCAAGCATTACCAAAAACGTCAAGGCCATCGTCAACAGTTCACAGAACTGCAGATCGCCTCTATCCAAGGCTAAGGAGCAAGCACCATGGCACAGAAAAAAGGCGGCGGTTCCACGCGAAACGGCCGCGATTCCCAACCCAAAATGCTCGGCGTCAAAGCCTTTGGCGGCGAACACATCACAGCTGGCGCAATCATCCTTCGCCAACGTGGCACCAAGTTCCACCCTGGCACTAATGTCGGTATTGGCAAAGACCACACCTTGTTCGCCTTGGTGGAAGGGCATGTTTCCTTCTCCATCAAAGGCGCATTAAACAAACACTTGGTCAATGTGACACCCGTCTGATCCAGCGTTCAAACTCAGCGAAAGCCCCGCTCGTCGGGGCTTTTCTCTTTAAGATACCCCCATGAAATTCGTAGATGAAGCGTATATTGACGTGATCGCCGGCGACGGCGGGAACGGCTGCGTCTCGTTTCGTCACGAAAAATACAAAGAATTTGGCGGCCCCAACGGTGGCGATGGTGGCCGAGGCGGCCATGTCTTTGCCGTGGCAGACGCCAGCCTGAACACCCTGGTCGACTTCCGGTTCTCCAAACGCCATGAGGCCAAACGCGGTCAGCACGGCATGGGCTCGGACATGTTTGGCGCGGCTGGCGACGACATCATCCTCAAGATGCCGGTGGGCACCATGCTGATTGACGCCGACACCAATGACCTGCTGTTCGAGTTGCTCACCCCCGGCGAGGTCATCATGATCGCCAAAGGCGGTGACGGTGGTTTTGGCAACATGCGCTTCAAAAGCTCGATCAACCGCGCCCCCCGACAAAAAACCCCCGGTTGGCCCGGTGACCGCAAAAACCTCAAGCTCGAACTCAAGGTATTGGCCGATGTCGGCTTGCTGGGCATGCCCAACGCAGGCAAATCCACCCTGATCAGCGCGATCTCCAACGCCCGGCCCAAGATCGCCGATTACCCGTTCACCACCTTACACCCGAATTTGGGCGTGGTACGGGTCGCAGCCGAGCAAAGCTTTGTCGTGGCCGATGTGCCCGGCCTGATCGAAGGTGCCGCTGAAGGCGCCGGCTTGGGACACCAGTTTTTAAGGCATTTGCAACGCACCCGTTTGCTCTTGCACATGGTCGACTTGGCGCCGTTTGACGACGCCATCGACCCCGTGGCGCAGGCCAAAGCCATTGTGCTGGAATTGAAAAAATACGACCCCGCCCTCTACGCCAAACCGCGTTGGCTGGTGCTCAACAAGCTTGACATGGTGCCAACCGATGAGCGCGCTGCGCGGGTGAAAGAGTTCGTCAAGCGCTTCAAATACAAAGGTCCGGTGTTTGAAATCTCCGCCCTCAACCGCGAAGGCTGTGAAGGTTTGGTGCGGGCGGTTTTTGACCACTTGCAGGCGCAATTCAAATCCACCCAGGTCGAGGAAGCACCCGATCCCCGTTTCGCCGATGTGCGATTGGTCCCCCATTCCCACTGAAACCAGCATGTCAGACCCTAACCGCATCCTGCAAGACGCCCGCCGCATTGTGGTGAAGGTGGGCTCGAGCCTGGTCACCAACGAGGGCCGGGGCTTGGACGAACAGGCCATCGGTGAGTGGTGCCGCCAAATCGCGCTGTTGATTCGCTCTGAGCCCAAGCGGGAAGTGATCATGGTCTCCAGCGGTGCCATCGCCGAAGGCATGAAACGCCTGGGCTGGACGACGCGGCCCCATGAAATCCATGAATTGCAAGCCGCTGCCGCGGTGGGTCAAATGGGCTTGGTGCAAATGTACGAAAGCAAACTGCGCGAGCACGGCTTGGGCAGCGCCCAAGTGCTGTTGACGCATGCCGATTTGGCTGACCGCGAGCGCTACCTGAATGCCCGCTCCACCCTGAACACCTTGCTCGCCCATGGGGTGTTGCCAGTGATCAACGAGAACGACACAGTGGTCAACGATGAGATCAAATTTGGCGACAACGACACCTTGGGCGCCTTGGTGGCCAATTTGCTCGAAGCCGATGTCCTGGTGATCTTGACCGACCAAAAGGGTTTGTTCAGTGCAGACCCACGGAAAAATCCCCAAGCCCAGCTCATCCCCATCGGCCAAGCCGGTGACCCTGAGCTTGAGTTGATGGCCGGGGGCGCTGGCTCGAGCATGGGTCGCGGCGGCATGTTGACGAAAATCTTGGCGGCCAAGCGGGCTGCTGGTTCAGGTGCGAGCACCGTGATCGCTTGGGGCCGAGAGCCCAACGCTTTGCTGCGGTTGGTGGGTGGCGAAAGCATTGGCACCTTGTTGGTCGCGCCCACGCAAAAACAGCAGGCTCGCAAACAATGGATGGCTGACCACCTGCAATTGCGTGGGGCCATCACCATCGATGCCGGTGCGGTGGTCAAGCTGCTGCAAGAGGGCAAAAGCCTGTTGCCGATTGGCATGCACAGCGTCAAGGGTGAGTTTTCACGCGGCGATGTGATCGCGATTTGCGATCTGCAAGGCCAAGAATTGGCCCGAGGCTTGGCCAACTACGCCAGCGCGGAAATGCGCCTGTTGTGCAAAAAAGCCTCGACCGACATTGAAAAGCTGTTGGGTTACGTGGCCGAAGCCGAGATGGTGCACCGCGACAACCTGGTGCTGATGCGCGCACTGACTGACTAGGATCGGCTCAGTTGCCGGCGGTTTCATTGCCGCCGTGCTCCTCGGGGCCAGACAGAGGGTGAGGGTCGTTCAAGCTGCGCGGTCCTTGTCGCAAAAACCGGGTTTTGTTGTCTTGGCGCGGCAGGTGGCGGGCGAGCTCAATCAGCGCCAGTTCATACACCCCGCGCTTGAATTCGACCACGGATTCCAGGGGAACCCAATAGTTGTTCCAACGCCAAGCGTCGAATTCTGGATGGGTGCTGGCACGCAGGTTTAAGGCGTGGTCGGCCGCGACCATTTGCAACAAAAACCAGATTTGCTTTTGTCCTTTGTAGTGGCCGCGCGCATCCTTGCGGATGTAACGGTCTGGCACCTCATAACGCAACCAATCACGGGTTCGAGCCACGATGCGCACATGCTCCGCGTGGAGCCCGACCTCTTCATGCAGTTCCCGGTACATCGCCTGCTCGGGCGTTTCGCCGCGGTCGATGCCGCCTTGCGGGAACTGCCAACTGTGGGTTCGGATGCGCTTGCCCCAAAAAACCTGGTTCTTCTGGTTGAGCAATATGATGCCGACGTTGGGCCTAAAGCCATCCCGGTCAAGCATAATCAAACCTCAAAAATTCAACTGCAACCATTATGCACAGCATCGGGCTGGCATCAAGAGGTCAGGACCACGATTCTCTAATGCCCATAGCGGCAATTTTCGCGCATGAAAGCCTCACAGTACCTCATTTCCACCCTCAAAGAAGCCCCTGCCGACGCTGAAGTGGCCAGTCATCAATTGATGATGCGCGCTGGCATGATCAAAAAGCTGGGAGCAGGCATTTACACCTACATGCCCATGGGCCTGCGGGTGATCCGCAAGGTGGAAGCGATCGTGCGGGAAGAAATGAACCGGGCGCTGGCGATTGAGCTGACCATGCCCGTGGTGCAACCCGCCGAGCTTTGGCAAGAGACCGGCCGTTTCGAGAAGATGGGCCCCGAGCTGCTGCGCATTCGCGACCGCCATGGTCGAGATTTCGTGGTGCAGCCCACCAGCGAAGAAGTGGTGACTGACATCGCTCGCCAAGAATTGCGCAGCTACAAGCAGCTGCCGAAAAATTTCTACCAAATCCAAACCAAGTTCCGCGACGAGCGCCGCCCCCGTTTTGGCCTCATGCGCGGGCGCGAATTCATCATGAAAGACGCCTACAGCTTTGACCGCACCGGCGAAGCCGCCAAGGCCAGCTACCAGGATATGGCGCAGGCTTATCGACGCATCTTTGACCGGTTTGGCTTGCAGTACCGCGCAGTGGCCGCTGACAGCGGCGCCATCGGTGGCGATCTGTCCGAGGAGTTCCAAGTGATGGCCGCCACGGGTGAGGACGCCATCGTTTACTGCCCGAGCAGCGATTACGCGGCCAACATGGAAAAAGCCCAAGCCTTGCCGCCTCAGCAAGCCCGGCCTGCCGCTGGCCAAGCCCTGGCCAAAACCCCCACGCCCGGTAAAAGCACTTGCGCGGACGTCGCCATGTTGTTGGGTTTGCCCTTGAGCCAAACGGTCAAGTCACTGGTCTTGGCCACCGACACCTTGAACGAACAGGGCGAGGTGGTGAAGTCACAGGTCTGGCTGTTGCTGCTCCGTGGCGACCATGACATGAACGAAGTCAAGGTCGGCAAGCTGCCTGGCTTTGAAGCTGGCTTTCGCTTTGCCACCGCCACGGAAATTGACAACCACTTTGGCTGCAAACCGGGGTACTTGGGCCCAGTCAGCTTGAAGCAGCCGCTCAAAGTGGTGGCTGACCTCGAAGTGGCGGTGATGGCCGATTGGGTCTGCGGGGCCAATGCCGAAGACTTTCACCTGACCGGCGTCAATTGGGGTCGTGACCTGCCCGAGCCCGATCTGGTGGCCGACATCCGCAACGTGGTGGCGGGCGACGCTTCGCCCGACGGCCAAGGCGTGTTGGCGATTGAGCGCGGCATTGAAGTCGGCCACATTTTTTACCTGGGTACCAAATACAGCCAAGCCATGAACGCCACGTTTTTAGACGAGGACGGCAAGCC
>CAMCES010000050.1 GCA_945873925.1 Bordetella parapertussis | reverse complement strand
CAAGGCAGATATTGAAAACAAAGCGAACGCGGACAGCGATGCAATGAGGTTTTTGTACATGGTGTTCCTCGACATGGCCCCAAGGGGCATTCAACTGTGACAAAAAAAACGCACCCGAAGGCGCGTTTTTCGTTTTGGCGGAGTGGACGGGACTCGAACCCGCGACCCCCGGCGTGACAGGCCGGTATTCTAACCAACTGAACTACCACTCCTGGTAGATAGCTTTGTTTTAGCGTTAGCCAAAACCAAGTGCTACAAACTTGGCGACCCTACGGGGATTCGAACCCCGGTACTCACCGTGAAAGGGTGATGTCCTAGGCCTCTAGACGATAGGGTCAAAACCTGTGGACTAACCAACTCGACGCCTTGTTTTGGTGGAGGTAAGCGGGATCGAACCGCTGACCTCTTGCATGCCATGCAAGCGCTCTCCCAGCTGAGCTATACCCCCATTGGGTGTCGAACCAAAAATTATACCGAACTTTTCAAGCGGCATTCAGGCGTGCCAAAACTTTTTCCAGTCCGCACAAATACAGCACCGCGTCGACTGATGGGGTTTGGGAGGTTCCCATCACCAACACGCGCAAGGGCATCGCCAGTTGCGGCATCTTGAGGCCTTTTTCAGTCAATACCTCCTTGATCACTGCGCTGATGCCCACCACGCTCCATTCGCTCAAGGCGCTCAATTTGCTGGCCAATGATTGCAGCGCGGGTTTCACCTCAGGTGTCAGGTGCTTGGCCAGGTCTTCGGCCGTTGGATGCACATCTGCGTAGAAAGCAGTGGCCCATTTGGCCAATGCAACCGTGGTGTCGCAACGGTCCTTGAACAAACCACAAATCGCTGGCAATCGAGCGTCTGCTTGCAAGCCTGTTTTCCCTAGGTGCGCTTGGACCAGGCTGGCCAGTGCATCATCAGGCATGGCTTTCAAATGTTGGGCATTGACCCAACGCAGCTTGGTTTCGTCAAACTGCGCCGCGCTTTTGCCCAGGTGATCCAGGTTGAACCATGCAACGAATTGCTCGCGGCTGAAAATCTCGTCGTCGCCATGGCTCCAGCCCAAGCGAGCCAAGTAGTTGACCATGGCCTCTGGCAAAAAACCCTCATCGCGAAACTGCGTGACAGGCTTAGCCCCTGTTCGCTTGCTGAGCTTATCGCCCTGCTCGTTGAGCACCGTGGGTAAATGCGCATACACCGGCGGCGGATACCCCAAGGCGTTAAAGATGTGCAGTTGACGAGGCGTGTTGTTGACATGATCATCGCCACGGATCACGTGGGTGATGGCCATGTCGATATCGTCCACCACCACACAAAAATTGTAGGTGGGGGTACCCACTGCCACGCCCTCTGGTGCCGGCCGTGCGATGACCAGGTCATCCAACTCGGTGTTGCTGATCTCGATGCGGCCCTTGACCTTGTCGTCCCAAGCAATCACACCGCTCAAGGGCGTTTTGAAACGCAAGACGGGTTTCACGCCGTCGGGAATCGCAGGCAAAACCTTGCCTGGCTCTGGACGCCAGGTACCGTCATACCTGGGTTTTTCTTTGGCGGCCATTTGTCGCTCGCGCAAAGCATCGAGCTCAGCCACGCCCATGAAGCAGGGGTAAACATGGCCCGATGCCTGCAACTGAAGCAACACCTCTTTGTAGCGGTCCATACGCTGCATTTGGTAGAAAGGACCTTCATCGAGGTTAAGGCCCAACCAGGCCATGCCCTCTAATATGACCTCCACTGAAGCCTGCGTGGAGCGCTCCTCATCCGTGTCTTCAATGCGCAAGATGAACTGTCCGCCCGTGGCACGTGCAAACGCCCAAGGGTATAGAGCTGAGCGAATGTTGCCCAGGTGTATAAAGCCCGTTGGAGACGGGGCAAATCGGGTTCTGGTGTTCATCCGAGGCCGCGCAGTAAATCGTTTTTCATGTCACCCACATGCTCCAAGCCCACCGCCACGCGGATCAGCCCCTGGCCGATGCCAGCGGCTAGACGCTGATCTTCTGAGAGTTTGCCGTGTGAGGTGCTGGCAGGGTGAGTGAGCAAAGTTTTGGTGTCGCCCAGGTTGGTGCACAAGGACAGTACTTTCAAACTGTCAAGCAGGTGAAAGGCCCTTTGTCTGGCTTGCACCGGATCGCTGGCTTTCACATCGAAAGAAAGCACCGCGCCCCCCATTTGAGACATTTGTCGCATGGAAAGGTCATGTTGTGGATGGCTTTTTAGGCCAGGGTAGTAAACCCGGGACACGCTGGGATGTGATTCCAACCAAACGGCAAGCTCGTGGGCCTTGGCGCTTTGGGCGCGCATGCGGATGTCCAAGGTCTCTAAACCCTTGAGCACCACCCAGGCGTTAAAGGGCGCAAGCACCATGCCGGTATTTTTCATCACAGGCAAAAAGGTGTCATGCACCATGGCTTGACTGGCACACAAGGCGCCCGCCATCACGCGTCCCTGACCGTCAAGGTACTTGGTTCCCGAGTGCATCACGATGTCGCAACCCATGGCCATGGGTTTTTGCAAAACGGGTGTGGCAAAGCAGTTGTCCACACAAAGCAAAGCGCCAGCATTGTGGGCCAAATCTGCCAAAGCAACGATGTCACATACATCGGTCAATGGGTTGGTAGGCGTCTCGGCAAACAGCAATTGGGTGTTGGGACGGAGCGCCGCCTTCCACTCGCCCAAGTCGGCTTGCGATACCGTGGTAGAGGCCACGCCAAAGCGGGCAAACTCTGAACCAATGAGTTTGATGGTCGAGCCAAACATAGACTGCGAAAACACCACATGGTCACCTGACTTGAGCAGGCTCAACAACATCAGCAAAATGGATGACATGCCGCTGGAAGTGGCAATCGCGGCCTGACTGCCCTCCATGGCGGCCAAACGCATCTCAAAGCTGCTCACCGTTGGGTTGCCAGCGCGGCCGTAGGTGTAGCCATATTCATCGCCAGAAAACTTGTCGGCCGCTACTTGAGCCGAGGGCTGCACGTAGCCACTGGTCAGGTACAAGGCTTCGGAGTTTTCGCCATGCTGGCTGCGTTCGGACGCCAAGTGAACCGCCAAGGTTTCAGGATGCAGGTTGTCAGGCAAAGGGAGTGGGCTCATGGTGTGTTCATTCGGCGTGATTGGGCAGGGCCAGGCGGGAGTGGTCTGCGCTGTCCTCTTCGACGCCCACGCGCTGTTGGTTCAATCGGGTGATGTCGTCACTGGTCACGTCGCCCGTGATGTAAACCCCGTCAAAGCAAGAAGCATCAAACCCTTGCAAGGCCGGCGAACCCGACAAGGCCGCACGCTGGACGGCGTCTCGCATGGGACCGATGTCTTGGTAAATCAGTGCATCGCAACCAATGAGTTGCCGCACTTCTTCAATGCTGCGGTTGTACGCCACCAGCTCTTCAGGGGTGGGCATGTCAATGCCGTAGACGTTGGGAAACCGCACAGGCGGTGCGGCACTGGCCAGATAAACCTTGCGCGCACCTGCCTCGCGCGCCATCTGCACGATTTCACGACTGGTGGTACCGCGTACTATAGAGTCATCCACCAACAGCACATTTCGGCCCTTGAACTCACTGACGATCGCATTGAGTTTTTGACGCACCGATTTTTTACGCACTGCTTGTCCGGGCATGATGAAGGTGCGTCCCACATAACGGTTCTTCACAAAACCTTCGCGATAAGGCTTGCCCAGCAAATGCGCCAACTCAGTGGCGCTGGGTCGGCTGGATTCTGGGATCGGGATCACCACATCGATCTCGGAGGGGGGTACCGTGGAGACGACCCGCTTGGCCAATGTCTCACCCAAATTCAGGCGGGCTTGGTAAACCGATATGCCGTCCATGGTGGAGTCGGGTCGGGCTAAATACACATACTCAAAAATACAGGGCATGAGTTGTGGGTTTTGGGCACATTGCTGGGCATGCAACTGCCCTTTCATGTCAATGAAAACGGCTTCGCCAGGGGCGATGTCACGCACAAAAACGTGGCCTGTTCCTGCCAAGGCCACAGACTCGCTGCCAACCATCCAGGTGCCATCGACGCCCTGTCCCAGGCACAGCGGGCGAATGCCAAACGGATCACGAAAAGCCAGTAAGCCATGACCGGCCAGCATGGCAACCACAGCGTATGAACCTTTGACGCGCAAATGAACGCCAGCCACAGCGGTAAACACATCATTCGGGGCGAGCACTACGCCGCGCGTGGTTTTTTCAAGTTGATGCGCCAACACATTGATCAAAACCTCTGAATCACTGTCGGTATTGATGTGGCGGTGATCGGTCGAGAAAAGCTCAGCTTTCAAGGCATGGGCGTTGGTGAGGTTACCGTTGTGCACCATCACCAAGCCAAAGGGGGCATTCACATAAAACGGTTGCGCCTCTTCTTCGCTGAAAGCATTGCCTGCGGTTGGGTAACGCACCTGACCCAAGCCAACGTTACCAGGCAAAGCGCGCATGTTGCGGGTGCGAAACACATCTCGCACCATCCCTTTGGCCTTGTGCATGAAAAATTTGCGCTCTTGTTGGGTCACGATGCCCGCGGCGTCTTGGCCCCGGTGCTGAAGCAACAACAAAGCGTCGTAAATCAATTGATTCACACCTGACGGACTGACCACACCCACAATGCCACACATCAAGTCACCAACCTTTCCAATTGCGCCGGCAAGATCGGCTTGAAAAACTGCACACCCAGGTCTGCTGATTGAGCCACCCAAGAATGCATCCATTCATCAGACTGTTTGATTGGCGTGAGGCCCACCAACACAGACAAAGCCATCAAAGCGATGGCACCCCTGACCATGCCAAACAAAGCACCCAAGAAACGGTCCATCAATCCCAAACCCACCATCGACACCAGGCGCTGAACCAAAAAGCCCAACACCGACAAAGCCAAGCAAACGCCGAGAAAAACCAACAGCCACGCCACTGCATATCGCCAGTTGTCACTCAAGTCTGTCACGGGCAACAAGGGCGCAAATTCAACAGCGTATTTGGCTGACAAAACAAAACCCAAAGCCCAAGCTGCCACAGAAAAGGTTTCACGTATCACCCCCCGCCAAATACCCAGGAGACCGGACGCGGCCAACACAGACAACAAGGCCCAATCTAAATGACTCATGCGCTAGAGGGTCAAGACTGCCGCTGTGAAGTTGAGTGCTTTGATCTTTTTGACGGTTTGCTGCGCCTCATCCTTGCTGTCAAACGGCCCGATCCGCACGCGGGTGCGCTTGCCTTCCTTGAATTGGGCCACATGCACATAGGTCTTGAAGCCCGCCTTTTCTAACTTGGCCCGCACTTCTTTGACTTTTGCTTCATCCGAATAAGCGCCCACCTGCACAACGAAACGAGGCGCCGCTTCATCCTGGGCCTTGCTTGGTTCTGTTGAGGTGGTGTTGATCGTCTCTTCTTTGGGCAGGCTCTCAGGTGCTTGGGGTTCTGGTAATTTGACACTGTCGGGCACAGGGGGTTTCTCAGCCACAGCTGCGGCTGGGGCCTGGGCAGGCCGCACGGAGTCTCGATCAGGCATGTCAATCCGAATATCCGCAGCCACTTCCCGCGGCTTGGTGTCAAACACCAATGGAAACCCGATGACACCAACCAACACAAGCAAAGTCGCGCCAATCAAGCGATGCCTTGCACGTTGCCGCAACGCATCCATGCTCTGGTTGTCATCGGGATCGGGGTTGCGGTCTTCCTGGGAAGCGCTGGAGTTGGATCGTGACTTGAATAATGCCATGCGGGGTTCAGAGGTGCTGATTGGCGGTTAAACGGCCAGGAATCCCCTCTTGGAGAACCCCGCCAACGGTGAAAAATGAACCAAAAATGACAATTCTATCAGTGGGGTCTGCTTTTGCCATGGCCAAGGCCAAAGCCTCAGACGGACTGGATGACTGGCAAGCGCTGGCCGTCGCCAAGGCTTTTTGTGCTTGCCAAGCAAGCATCAAATCGGCTGAACTGGCTGCCCTTGGGCTGGGTAAATCACAAAAATACCAATGGTCGACCAGGGGCATCAATCGCTTGAACATGCCAGGCAAGTCTTTGTCAGCCATGGCCCCCATCACCGCATGGGTGCGAGGATAAAAACCCATGGCATCGAGGTTGTGTGCCAACGCTGCCGCGGCATGCGGGTTGTGTGCCACATCCAAAACAATCGACGGTTGTCCCGGCACCAGTTGAAATCTGCCAGCCCACTCCACCAAAGACAAGCCCAAGCGAATTGCCTGTGCGGTGACGGGTAAGCGTGATCGCATGGCTTCCAAAACCGCCAACACCCCAGCGGCATTGAGCAACTGATTGGCGCCGCGCAAAGCCGGATAAGCCAGCCCGCTGTAGGTTCGAGCCCTACCTGTCCAACGCCACTGCTGCGCATCGCCCGAGAATTGAAAGTCAACACCCACCTTCCACAGATCAGCCTCTAGGGTTTTGGCATGAAGCAAAACCGACTCCGGTGGACTGGGGTCGCAAACCACCACAGGTCGATGCGCGCGCATGATCCCGGCTTTTTCGAACCCAATCGCTTCTCTTGTATTGCCCAAAAGTGCCTGGTGATCGAGGTCGATGCTGGTGATGACCGCGCAATCTGTATCAATGATGTTCACCGCATCCAAACGCCCACCCAAACCGACTTCCAAAATCACCACATCCAAGCGCTGGCTAGCCAAAAGGCTGAGCAGCGCCAAACTGGTGAATTCAAAATAACTGAGCGAGACTTCGGCACGCGCCGCCTCGACCCTGGCGAAGTGATCGACCATCTGATCGCTGGCGGCTGAGCGACCGTTGATTCGGCAACGCTCCTCAAAATGCACCAAATGCGGGGAGGTGTACAAGCCTGTTTTGTAACCGGCGTGACGACACACAGACTCGAGCATGGCGCAGGTAGACCCCTTGCCGTTGGTTCCCGCCACCGTGATGACTGGGCAGCCAAATTGCAACGCCAGTCGTTGAGCGACCTGTTTGATACGCCCCAAGCCCATATCAATGGTTTGGGGGTGGAGTTGCTCACAGTGCGTCAGCCAAGCCTCAAGGTTCATGGATGAATTGTCTGCGATTGAGATGAACACGCAAGGGCACAGGTCAACCAAGCATTTTTCAGGGACGTTAAACTCCACACAAACACCCTAACCTAAGGAGCTTTTATGCACCGTCTCATCTTCTCTATGTTTGCATGCCTTTGCGCGGCAGGGGTTCAAGCCCAAGAGCTCGGGCGCGTTATTTCAACCACCCCGGTCATACAACAAGTGGCTGTTCCCAGGCAAGTTTGTACCCACCAACAAGTAACAGTTCAGCCCCAAAAGTCTGGCGCTGGTGCGGCCATGGGTGCCATCGCCGGTGGTGCGATTGGCAACACGATTGGTCGGGGTGAAGGCAACGCCTTGGCCACTGCCATCGGTTTGTTTGGTGGAGCCATCTTGGGTAACAAAATTGAAGGCAATCCAGCCCCAGAAATTCGCAACGTGCAGTCTTGCACCAATCAGACTTTTTATGAAAACCGGACTGTGTCCTACCACGTGCTGTATGAATACGCAGGTAAGCAATACACCGTGCAAATGCCGCAAGACCCAGGCCCGACTGTTCGCTTGCAAATTACACCCTTGGTGACCAACACACAACCCATGCCTGCCACTTTGCCACCTGTTCCATTGTCTGCACCCAACATGGTCCCCCCACCTGGATCCGCACCCCATACCCTTTGAGAGCTGATGAAATAGTCCAGCCGCTGACCCCAGCGGCTTTTTTTTGGCCCAGCGCCTTGACCTAGAATCGTCTTTGCTTTTTTATTCGGTGTCCCCATGCGTCATACCCAGCCAGCCAGTGGCAAAACCCCGCCTCCGCAACGTGTCGTCTTGGCCTACTCGGGCGGCTTGGACACCTCGATCATCCTGAAGTGGCTACAAGACCAATACCACTGTGAGGTGGTGACCTTCACCGCCGACATCGGTCAGGGAGAGGAAATTGAACCCGCGCGAGCCAAGGCGATCAAAATGGGCATCAAGCCCTCCAACATCTTCATCGAAGATTTGCGCGAGGAATTTGTACGTGACTTTGTTTTCCCCATGTTTCGAGCCAACGCCCTGTATGAGGGTGAGTACCTTCTCGGAACCTCCATCGCTCGTCCTCTGATTGCCAAGCGTTTGGTGGAGATTGCCCGTCAAACCAAAGCCGATGCCATCAGCCACGGTGCCACTGGCAAAGGCAATGACCAGGTTCGCTTTGAATTGGGTGCTTACGCACTGATGCCCAACGTGAAAATCATTGCACCATGGCGAGAATGGGATTTGCTGTCACGCGAAAAGCTCATGCGCTATGCAGATCAGCATGGAATTCCTGTGGACGGCGCCAAGCGCAAAGGGCCTGCACCCTACTCGATGGATGCCAATTTGCTCCACATCAGCTACGAGGGTGGCATTTTGGAAGACCCGAGTTTCGCGCCAGAAGACAATATGTGGCGCCTGACTGTCAGTCCTGAAAAAGCCCCCAACAAACCACAAACCATTGAACTGACCTACAAACAAGGCGACGTGGTCGCTGTTGATGGTGTTCGCATGAGTCCTGCCACGGTGCTGACACACCTCAATACTTTGGGTGGCAAGCATGGCATTGGACGCTTAGACAAAGTGGAAAACCGCTATGTGGGCATGAAAAGCCGTGGTTGCTACGAAACCCCTGGTGGCTCCCTTTTGCTCGCTGGTCACCGCGCCATCGAGTCCATCACGCTTGACCGTGAAGTGTTGGCGCTCAAAGAAGACCTGATGCCACGCTACGCGCGATTGGTCTACAACGGCTACTGGTTCAGCCCTGAACGTGAATTGCTGCAAGGTCTGATAGATGCATCACAAGTCACAGCCAACGGAAAAGTACGTTTGAAGCTCTACAAAGGCACGATCATGTGCGTGGGCCGTGAGAGCAAAACCGACAGCTTGTTTGATACCCGAATGGCAACCTTTGATGATGACGGCGGTGCATACAACCAAGCTGATGCCGGTGGTTTCATCAAGCTCAATGCCTTGCGCATGCGCATAGCTGGCAATTTGAAAAATGAACGCATTGCCAAGACCAAAACACGCGCCGCGCGCAAATCCGCTTCAAGCCAATCCAATGCCCGCCCATCCGCAACCCAGAAAAAGGCTTGAACATGCAGACCGAACAAATCCAGTGCGCGAGTGTTGCCGCCAAGGCCAATGTTTTTTTTGACGGCAAGTGTGTCAGTCATACCGTCTTGTTGGCCACTGGCGAAAAAAAATCGGTCGGTGTGGTGCTGCCCTCGCAACTGACTTTCAATACCGCTTCAACAGAAATCATGGAATGCGTTGCAGGAAACTGTGAGTACAAATTGGCTGGCTCAGATGCTTGGCTACCAGCGGGACCAGGCGACAAGTTCAAGGTAGGCGCTGATTCTTCTTTTGAGATCAGGGTCACTCAGGCATACCATTACATTTGTCACTTTGGTTGAACCCGTAGACGTTTGCCCAATCTAAAAAGCCCCATGAGGGGCCTTTTGGGTTGTCTCACAACCTGGCTGCAAGGGCGAGCTTATGACCCCATCAAGCTGGCCTTGGCCTGGGCGAATTCACGCTTGAGCTGTGCTACCAAATCGGCTGTGGACTGAACCTTGGTGATCGCGCCAATACCTTGCCCGCTGCCCCAAATATCTTTCCAAGCTTTGGTCTTCTCGCCACCAAAATCCATCTTGCTGGGATCGCTCTCCGGCAGGTTGTGCGGATCCATACCCGCATTGCGAACGGACGGGGCCAAGTAATTGCCGTGAACACCCGTGAACAGGTTAGTGTAGATGATGTCGTCAGAGTTGCAATCGACAATGCTTTGCTTGTAATCATCTGTTGCCCGGGCTTCTTCGGTGGCAATGAAGGCAGAACCAATGTAGGCAAAGTCCGCACCCATGGCCAGGGAGGCCAAAATAGCACTTCCGTTGGCTATCGAACCGCTCAATGCCAGTGGACCGTCAAACCACTGACGAATTTCTTGCACCAGCGCAAACGGACTTTTAACCCCAGCATGACCACCAGCGCCAGCAGCCACAGCCACCAAACCATCCGCTCCTTTTTCGATGGCTTTGTGCGCAAATTTATTGTTGATGATGTCGTGCAAAACAACGCCGCCATAACTGTGCGCTGCTTGGTTGATTTCTTCACGCGCGCCCAGTGAGGTGATGATGATCGGCACTTTGTATTTCACGGACAAGGCCATGTCATGTTCTAAACGGTCATTGCTTTTATGCACTATTTGATTGATGGCAAAAGGGGCTGCTGGCTGATCTGGGTGGGCTTTGTTGTGGGCAGCCAAAGTTTCAGTGATTTCAGCCAACCAATCCTCTAATTGGGACGCTGGTCGGGCATTGAGGGCGGGCATGGATCCAACCACCCCGGAAATGCACTGCGCAATCACCAACTTAGGGTTGCTGATGATGAAAAGCGGGGAACCAATAACCGGAAAAGGCAAAGAGCTTAAAACGGGGGGGAGTTTGGACATGAATGTCTCCATATTTAAATGTTTTGTGAGTTGCTGAGCGCAAACGTTTGTAAGTTGGAAGATCATATTCGTTAGAAGGTTCTGATTTCTTGCCCCTCAAAAACATACAACCAATCGGGTAATTTGAAAATCCATAAAGGCCATGCCTTTTTTATCCTATAGTTTCAATACAAAAATGATTAAAATTCTCATCATTGATGATCACGCCATCGTAAGAGAGGGATATGCGAGGTTGATCAGTTCACACCCTGAATTTGGACTTTGCGGCATGGCGAGTTCTGGGGAGTCCGGCTATGCATTGCTGCTTGAACAAAAGCCGGACATCGTCATCAGCGACCTGTCCATGAAGGGCATATCGGGTCTGAAATTTTTAGAAAAAGCCTTGGCCAGGGATGCCGAACAAAAGATCATCATTTGCTCTTTTTACGACAGTATTCAAATGGTCAACCTGGCTATCAGCAGAGGTGCCAAAGGCTTTGTAAGCAAAGCATCCTCACCTGATTGCGTGTTGGATGCCATTTTGGCCGTGAGCAAGGGCGAGGTTTTCATGTGCCATGAAACCAAAATCCAGCAGTTCGTCAGCATCTTCGGCAAAGAAGAGAAATTGCTTGCGTCTCTCACCAACTCCGAATTTGAAACATTTCGATTGCTTGCACTAGGGAAATCCATTGAAGAATGCGCAGAGACATTGAACCTGTCTGAAAAGACGATCAGCAATTACCAAACTGCCATCAAAAGAAAGTTGTCCTTGGCTACCCCTGCATCCATGGTGCATTTCGCACAAAGACATCGAGTGATTTGACAACCATTGCTGCCCATCATGGAGCAAGCATCAGACTGGCATTACCGAACCCAATCTTTGCTTGCTGATCAGTGTATTCAAGTCACTTCGCAGGCTTTAGGGCAAGAATCAACTCAGCCATGCGTTTGGCGTCGTTATCCGAAACATGAGGCTGGGGGGGCATCATGTCCTCGCCCCAAACGCCTGCGCCACCTGCTTTGATTTTGACGGCCAACTTGCTGACTGAGGCAGCATACGCCGAATATTTTGCGTGGATCTCGTCAAACTGAGGTCCGTACTTACGTTTGTCAATTTGGTGGCATGCCAAGCAGTTATTGGCTTGCATCAATTTTTTCAAATGAAATCATGGCTAAACGGGAAAAGTGCATTTTCATTACGCAATCGGGCACCAAGGTGCTGTCAACAAAATCATCGAATCAAGTTTGTGATTCAGAGAAGTGAAAAAACGCGCTGCCACACATACCTTGTGACAAGCCGTTGTTGTTATAGGCAGGTTTCAAGGCGGTAGGGTGTGCCTTCAAGTCGGTCATGGGCATGAACGCAGCGCGTTCTATCAGTCCGGTCGCAGCAAGACCTGCAGCGATCAATCCAGACTTCATTGCTTTATTGAATTTCATGCAATCTCCGTGTGTATGAGCGGTGAACTCTTTGCTTGAGAATCACCAAGTTGTTTCAGACTTTTGAAACCCATCCCAGTCCAACAGCCCACAAACGACTGGCAAGCCCGTTTTGGATTCCGTGTAGATTTTCAGAGGGGTTGATGTCACTGGTGTCCCAACGTTTGCCATCAGACTTAACGTAACCCCATGATTTATTTCATTAAATCTGTCTTTTCCCTTGTCCACGATTTGAATTGTTTTCCGGTCTTGGGGCATGCTCGGCGAATCTCATCTGCTATGGACAAGCTT
>CAMCES010000049.1 GCA_945873925.1 Bordetella parapertussis | reverse complement strand
CAGGCCCCAAGAACACGCCATCGACGCCTGGTGTGGCAGCGATCGCGTCCAGGTTGTTCATGCCTTGCATTGTTTCCACCTGCACCAGCAAACACACCTGCGCATTCGCGGCGGTGAAATAGTCCTCGACATGGCCCCAACGCGACGCCCGTGCGCCCGCCATGCCTCGCACGCCGCCTTGGCCATCGGCTTGCGGGTAGCGACAGGCTTGCACCAGTTGCGCTGCTTGCGCAGGGGTGTCGACCATCGGCACCAGCAGGGTGGTGGCACCCAAGTCGAGGTATTGCTTGATCAGCGCGGTCTCGCCCACGGGCGGGCGCACCACCGGGTGGCTGCTTGGGTAGGCGTTCAAGATTTGCAGCTGGGTTTGGATGCTGCGCAGATCGTTGGTGGCGTGTTCGCCATCGACCACCAGCCAATCGAAACCCGCCAGCGCAGATATTTCAGAAGCTTCTGCGCTTGCCATGCACATCCAAAAACCGATTTGCGCCTGGCCTTGTTGCAGCGCTTGTTTGAAAGTGTTGACAGGTGTTTTCATGGGTGTGCTTTCAAGGTTGACATGTGGCATTGATGACAAAACAAATGGCTTGCGCAGACAGATCGAACAGGTTCGACACCGCTGCCCGCCAAGCCGGCTCAGGGCTTCTCCAGCGCCTTTTCCTCTTCCACTTTCTTGGCAAACTCGGCCCGCAGTAACCGCAGCCTGGCCATCGGGTCTTCCCTGGTGGTCGCCAGGTCCAGCGCCATCTCGGCGATGAAGCGGCTAGGCAAGGCGTTGACCACCGCGCGGCCTTTTTTGCGTTTGCGGCACCAACTCACCACCAGGCTGCGCTGGGCGCGGGTGATGCCCACATACATCAGCCGACGCTCTTCTTGAATGCGGGTCAGGTTCAAGGCATCTTGCTGCAAGCTCATACCGTCTTCCTCGGGCTTGAAAGGCAACAAGCCCTCGTTGACCCCGGCCATCATCACATGCGGCCACTCCAACCCTTTGGCCGCGTGCAAGGTGGAGAGGGTGACCACGTCCTGGTCTTTTTCGCGCTCTGACAGCGTGGACAACAAGGCGATGGTTTGCGCCACTTCCAGCAGGCTCTTGGATTCACTCACCAGGCTGACACCGGCCGCGTCATCCACCTCGCCGCCGCAGCGCTTGGCCATCCAGTCGATGAAGTCCACCACGTTGCTCCACCTCGCCGCCGCGAGTTTTTCGCTCTCCTCGTTGTCGTAGAGGTGCTTTTCATAGTCGATGTCTTTGAGCCACTGGGTCAACAAAGCCAGCGCGGCTTGGCTGCCTTGGGTGTGGCGAGCGCGAAACTGCAAGTCGTTGATCTCGTCGCCAAAGGCTTTCAAGCTGTCTACCGCTTTGGTGGGCAAGGCCGCGCCCAGCGAATGGCTCAATACCGCCTCAAACAAGCTGATGCGGTACTGGCTGGCAAATTCACCGAGCTTTTGCAAGCTGGTGTGGCCAATACCGCGCTTGGGGGTGGTGACGCAGCGCAAAAACGCCGGGTCATCGTCGTTGTTCACCCACAGGCGCAGCCAGGCGCACAGGTCGCGGATTTCGGCGCGGTCGAAAAAGCTTTGGCCACCGGAGACCTTGTAGGGAATCGCGGCTTGGCGAAACGCTTTCTCCAAGATGCGCGATTGGTGGTTGGCACGGTAGATCACCGCAAAGTCTTTCCAGGCTCGGAACTGGCTCACGCCTTCGCCGGTGTCATTGCCTGCCCGCAGGCTTTGGATGCGGTTGACCAGGCGCTCGGCCTCGTGTTCTTCGTTGTCCGCGTCGATCACCCGCACCGGCTCGCCTGCACCCAGTTCTGAAAACAAGGTCTTGGGAAACAACTTGGGGTTGGGGCCAATCACGTTGTTAGCGGCTTGCAAGATGGCGCTGGTGGAGCGGTAGTTTTGCTCGAGCTTGACCACTTTCAAGGCGGGAAAGTCCTGTGGCAAGCGCTGCAAGTTGTCCAGGGTCGCGCCGCGCCAACCGTAAATCGACTGGTCGTCGTCGCCCACCGCGGTGAAGCGAGCGCGTTCGCCCACCAACAGCTTCAAGACCTCGTATTGCGTGGCGTTGGTGTCTTGGTATTCGTCGACCAACACATGGCCCATTTGCGCTTGCCACTGCTCGCGCACATCGTCTTGTTGCTGCAACAGCTTCAAGGGCAAGCCGATCAGGTCGTCAAAGTCCACGCTTTGGTAGGCGCTCAAACGCTCCTCGTACCGCGCCATGATCCGCGCGGTGATGCGCTGGCTGTCGTTGCTGGCTTGCGCCTCGGCCATGGCGGCGTTCAGGCCTTGGTTTTTCCATAAGCTGATCGCCCATTGCCATTGGCGTGCGGTGGCCGCGTCGGTGGTGCCACCCGCGTCCTTCAGGATCGAGGTGACATCGTCCGAGTCCAAGATACTGAAGTTTTTCTTCAAGCCCAGGGCTTGGCCGTTTTGCCTGAGCATGCGCACACCCAGGGCGTGAAAGGTGCAGACCAACACTTTCTGCGCCTCACGCCCAACCAGCTGCTTGACGCGTTCGCGCATCTCCGCCGCCGCCTTGTTTGTGAAGGTGATGGCCGCGATCCGCTCGGGGGCCAAGCCCAGTTGGATCAGGTGGCTGATTTTGTGGGTGATCACCCGGGTTTTGCCAGAGCCTGCACCCGCCAGCACCAGGCAGGGCCCTTGCACATGGTGAACCGCTTCGAGTTGCGGTAGGTTCAGGTCAGTGGACATAGGGGGGGCAAGCAAGCGGTAACGGCTGTAAAGCTGTCGATCTTAACGAGCGCGGGTTTGGCCGGCCGAGACGGTGGCGGCTATATCGCCAAAGGATCGACATCGATCGCCCAGCGCAACACGGTTTTGTGTTGGCTGCGAGTGTCTTGCAAGCTGGCTTGCCAGTGGCTTAAAAAATGCTGCAAGGCGCGGCGTGAGCCCGACTCGATCAGCATTTGCGCACGCTCGACATTGGCCACGCGCTGCATGCTCATCGGTACCGCGGGGTAAACCGTGACCGCCACACCCGCCTCGGCCAGCCAGGCCTGGCCAGTCGCGCGTGCCGCGTTCAAAAAAGCCTGCGCCGCCTCCTGACTGCGAGCCTCGGCCCGCACCAGCGCTTGAAAGCTCAACGGTGGCAAGCCCGCTTGCTCGCGCTCGCGCAACTGTTGCTCGGCAAAGGCCGCGAAGTCGTGTTCCTTCAAGGTTTCAAACAGTGGGTGCGCGGGGTGGAAGGTTTGCACCCAAATCTCGCAGGGCTGTTGGCTGGCCATCAAAGCGTCGCGCCCGGCCCGACCGGCTGCTTGCATCAACAAGGCAAACAAGCGCTCGGGGGCGCGAAAGTCGGCCGAGAACAAAGCGCCATCGGGGTTCAAGGCCGCCACCAGGGTGACGCGGCGAAAGTCATGGCCCTTGGCCACCATTTGGGTGCCGACCAAGACATCGACATCGCCGTCATGCACCTGGGCGAGTTGCCGCACCAACTCGCCTTTCAAGCGGGTCGAGTCGGCGTCGATGCGGGCGATCCGTAGCGCTGAGCCGTTAGGGCGCTGCATGTCGGCGAGCAGCTCGGCCAGGTGTTCTTCCAGCCGCTCGGTGCCGTGGCCAAACGAGCCAATGTCTGGGTTGCCGCAGTCCGGACAGGCGCGCGGCACGGCTTGCGTTAGGCTGCAATGGTGGCAGCGCAGTGTGCGGTCGGTTTTGTGGAAAACCCGGTAAGCGCTGCAATGCGGGCATTGGCTTTTCCAGCCACAAGACGCGCAGTGCAACACCGGGGCGTAGCCTCGGCGGTTCAACAGCAGCAGCACCTGCTCTTGCCGGCCCAAACGTTCACGCATGGCAGCCAACAGGGGTGCCGACACCAGGGTTTGCCGCGGTTGTTTGTTCATGTCCACCCGGCGCAGCACGGGCAACATGGCGTCACCCACCCGGCTGGGCATGCGCAGGCGTTGGTAGCGCGGCGCGGGCTCGCCTGCGACCGGGTCGCGGCTGTGGTGCCAACTCTCCAAAGATGGCGTGGCCGAGCCGAGGATGACTTGCGCGCCTTCGCGCTGGCCCCGGTAAACCGCCAGGTCGCGGGCGGAATAACGCGCACCCTCTTGTTGTTTGTAGCTCGGGTCGTGCTCCTCATCGACCACGATCAGTTGCAAATGTGGCACCGAGGCCAACACCGCCATGCGGGTGCCCAAGACCAAGCGGGCTTGACCGGTGTGGGCGACCAGCCAGCTGTTCAAGCGTTGCGCGGGTGTCATGCCACTGTGCATGCTGACGATCGCCGCATGACCGAGCGCGGAAAAACGCTGGCGCACCCGCTCTTCCAACTGCGGGGTGAGGTTGATCTCGGGCACCAGCATCAGCACTTGCGCGGTCGGATCGCGTGCCAAGACCTCGGCGGCGCGGCGCAAATACACTTCGGTTTTGCCGCTGCCGGTGCTGCCATGCAGCACAAACGGGCCACTGTCTTGTGCCAAGCGGGCCAGCACCTGGGCCTGTTCGGGTGTGGGCAGGTGGGGCGCAATGCTGACCCCGCTTGGCATGACGGGTGTATTGCCGCATTTGTGCAGCTTGCGCGCGAGCTGGGCGCGGCTCACCTCGCGCAGCTGCGGTGGCAAGCAGGCCAGGGCAAATTCACCCAAGGCGCGTTGGTAATACTGGGCGGCAAAAGCCACCAGGTGCAGCCAATCTGCTGACAGCGGCGGCAGGCAGTCAAGCACCTCGGTCACCGGGCGCAGCACCCGGGACCTGTCGGTCAAGGGCTCGGCGCTGTCAGGGCTGGGTGTGTGCCAAACCAATCCCAAGCACTCCCGCTGCCCCAGGGGCACCCGCACCAAGGTGCCTGTGGCCAGGTCTTGGGTATGCTGGTAGCTCAGGGGTCCGGTCAAACCGCTGTAGGCCGGGGTGGGGAGCAAAACTGAGATATCTTTCAATCTGTCAAGCCCCTATTTGCGCCGTGAAACTCAGGTAAATCTTCATAAAGAACGCTAAGTGGTTGATTGGCAAGGGAGATTGGAAGTCATCCCATATTTCTGTGGATAACTTTGTTGACAGCTTGTCAGACTGGGCCCTAAAGCCCGCATACACAGGGTTTTGGACACAATGCCTGAAAAATCAGCACGGGTTTGTTTTGTTATGAATCAAGGACTTACAAGAAAACAAAGCGAACAAAATTATTTTGAAAGATTAATCCCTAAGTTAAGCGGTCACCAAAATTTTGTGCATAACTGAATATTCTCCTGTACTACAAAAGGTCAAAATTCGGTTTACTCAGTTGGATTGACGCAGTTTTTTCGAGTGGCTGTGCACCGCTTCGACCAAGGCGATGACATGCTCGGGCGGGGTGAACTGGCTGATCCCGTGGCCGAGGTTGAAGATGTGGGTCGGACCGCTGGTGTTCGGGTCGGTGTGGGGTTTGCCAAAGCTGTCGAGCACACCACGCACCTGCGCCGCGATCGACTCGGGCGGGGCAAACAGCACGTTCGGGTCAATGTTGCCTTGCAGCGCCTTGCCGGGGCCGCCCACCGCACCGCCCACCTGGGCGCGGGCTTTGCCCAAATTGACCGTCCAGTCCAGGCCCAGCACCTCGCAGTCGAGCTCGGCCATCTCTGACAGCCACAGCCCGCCGCCTTTGGTGAACACGATGCGCGGGATGACTGCCCCATCTTGGCTGCGCTTGAGTTGGGCCAGCACCCGTCGGGTGTAGGCCAGGCTGAATGCTTGGAAAGCGCCGTCGGCCAGCACCCCGCCCCAGCTGTCAAACACCATGACCGCCTGCGCACCGGCCTCGATTTGCGTGTTGAGGTAGAGCGCCACCGCGTCAGCGTTGATCGCCAAGATGCGGTGCATCAGGTCGGGGCGCGAATACATCAGGCTTTTGACCAAACGGTAGTCGTCCGAGCCGCCACCTTCGACCATGTAGCAGGCCAGGGTCCAGGGGCTGCCAGAAAAACCGATCAGCGGCACCCGCCCGTTCAGGGCTTTGCGGATGCTGGTGACCGCGTCGAACACATATTGAAGCTTGTGCATATCGGGCACGGCCAGCTCGGCCACCGCAGCTTCGTCGCGCACGACCTTCTCAAATTTGGGGCCTTCACCTTGGGCAAACGACAGGCCCAGGCCCATGGCGTCGGGCACGGTCAGGATGTCGGAAAACAAAATCGCCGCGTCTAAGGGATAGCGGTCCAGGGGCTGCAAGGTGACCTCGGTGGCGTAGTCCACGTTGGTGGCCAGCCCCATGAAGCTACCCGCCTTGGCGCGGGTGGCGCAGTACTCGGGCAGGTAGCGACCGGCTTGGCGCATCAGCCAAACCGGGGTGTGGTCGGTGGCCTGACGCAGGCAGGCTTTGAGGAAGCTGTCGTTGAGTAAAGGTGTCGTCATGCCGCTATTGTGGCAGGGCAAACATGGGGGGTGACTCAGGTATTGACCTGAGCCAGGTTTACAAATGGTCCAAGGCGGCGAGCACGACCGTGGGGCTGAGCAACTCGGACAGCAACTGGGGGTCTTTGCCCGGGGCGTAAAGCACATACACCGGCACACCGCTTCTGCCCAAGGCCGCCAGGGCTTGGCTGATCGCGGGGTCTTGGCGGGTCCAATCGGCGCGCAGCAACAGCACTTTTTTCGCGGCAAAGGCCTGCAACACCTGCGGGTCGCGCAAGGTGGTTTGTTTGTTGACCTGGCAGGTCACGCACCAAGCCGCGGTGAAATCAATGAACACGGGCTGGCCGTTTTGCAGGGCTTGTTCCACTTTGGCAGGTGACCAGGCTTGCCAAGTTGCGCTCTGCTCAGCGGAGGCGCTGGCGCTTGCTGGGCTGTCGACCCGCGTCATCACCGGGCCCCAAACCCAAAGCAGACAAGTCAGCGCCAAGGCGAACACGCTGGTGGTCCAAGTGCGGGCGGTGTTTTGCAAGCCCCAGGCCCAGACCAAACCGGCGAACACCACCAAGGCGGCAAGCAACACCGCGCTGGCATCGATGCTGGTTTGCTGGCCTAAGACCCAGAGCAACCAGACCACGGTGGCCAGCATCGGAAAGCCCAAGGCTTGGCGCAGCACCACCATCCAGGCACCCGGGCGCGGCAGGGAGTTGGCCAAGGCTGGCCACCAACAGGCCAGCAAAAACGGCAGCGCCAAACCCGCGCCTAAGCTGATGAAAATCAACAAGCCTTGCCAAGAAGGCAAGGTGAAGGCCAAGCCGACCGAGGCGCCCATGAAAGGCGCGGTGCAAGGCGCGGCCACCACCACCGCCAACACGCCTGAGAGCAGCGCGTCGGCCAGGGGGTGTCGCGCCAGCTGGGCCGCCAAACCGCTGGCCCAAGCGCCGCGCACCTGCGCCACGCCAAACAAATTCAGGGCAATCAAGGTGAACAACACCGCCAAGCCAATCACCACCGCAGGCGACTGCAACTGAAAGCCCCAGCCGAGTTGTTGGCCTGCAGCCCGCATGCCCATGACCAAGAGCGCCAAGCCCAGCATGCTGAGCAATACACCAGCGGTGTAGGCCAGGCCAATGCCTCGGCGCATAGCGGGTGTGACCGAGGGCTGGCTCAAGGACAAGAGCTTGATGGCCAGCACCGGCAGTACACAGGGCATCAGGTTGAGCAGCAGGCCGCCTAACAGTGCGCCCACCAACGCACCGAGCAAAGCCAGGGGGCTGGCGGCCGTTACCTTTTCAGCCACGGCAGTGCTGGCGGGTGGCACGGGTGATTTGGCTTCTACCGTGGCCCAGTCACCCTCGATTTTCAAGGGGACTTGCCAAGCCTGTCCGCTGGTTTCTTCGACCAGCAGCAAGCCGAGTTCGCGCGGTTCGCTGTGGCGAAACGCATGCCAAGGCGCGTTCATCTGCCAGGTGTCGCCCTGCCACTCGCCCAAGACGATCTCCGGCCGCAGACCCAAGCCGCTGGCCAACACCTCGGGCGTTTGGGCATAGGCTTTCAGGGTGCGGCCTTGCACCGCAGCGGGCAGGCCTGCGACGCGCACCTGCAATGCCGTGGGCATGAGCGTGGCGGTTTGGGCAGGCAAAATTTTGGGCTGTTGTGCCAGCAAGGCCTCAAAATCGTTGGCATGCGCGGCGGTGCTGCTGCGCGTGGGTAACTTCAAGACGAATTGGCCGCTTTGCGGAATGCATTCCTCTTTGCAAACCAGCCACTGTGCTTGCAACCGCAAATCGAGCTCAGACGCGCTGGCCACCGACGGCATGACCTGGATCGAAGAGCCCAACAACACCTGACCCTCAAAGCCGTGGTTGACCATGTTGGCCACGGGAATCATGCCGGGCAGGGGCCAGACCGTGGGACCTGCCTCCAAGCCTTGGGGCAGTTGCCATTGAAGATGGGTGGCCAAGCCGCTGTCGCCTGGGTTGAGCCAATAGGTGTGCCAGCCGGGCTGGTGTTGCAGCAGCAAACCCAGCATCAGGGGCTGACCGGCTTGCACGCCTTGTGGCGCGTGGGCCACCAGCTCGGCGCGCACCTGCGGCGTGGTGACCACGGCCGAGGGCAGGCCTTGCGCCCACAGGGGGGTCATGCCCAGGCCCAGCGAGCACAAACTGTGATGAACAAAGCGGGTGAAGCGGTGGCGAAGGGCTGACATGCGGTCCATGTTACCCAAGCCCTTAAGATGCTGTGCATGAAGGTTTTTCCACGCCACTGGGCCGATTGCAACACCACCGATTTCGCCGAACTCGACGCGTCCAGCGCGGTCGCGGTCTTGCCCTTGGGCGCGACCGAGCAACACGGCCCGCACCTGCCCCTGTCGGTCGACACCGATCTGGTCAACGCCATGGTCGAGGCTGCCTTGCTGCATTTGCAACCCGCCGACCAGGTGCTGGTCTTACCAACGCAAAGCGTGGGCCTGAGCAGCGAGCACATGGCGTATGACGGCACCCTCAGTCACTCGCCCGCGGCGGTGATCGAGCAGTGGTGCAGCCTGGGTGAGTCGGTGGCGCGGGTGGGAGTGAAAAAACTGCTGCTGTTTAATGCGCACGGCGGCCATGTCGGTTTGATGGATGTGGCAGCGCGTGAGTTGCGCGGTCACGCGGGATTGACCGTGTTCAGCAGCAACTGGTACCAACTGCCTTTGGGCCAAGCGATGCAAGCGTTTGACGCGCACGAGCAGCGCTTTGGGGCGCATGGTGGCGACATGGAAACCTCGTTGATGTTGGCGATCGCGCCACACAAGGTGCGCATGACCGAGGCGCAAGCTTTTGGCTCAGCCGCTGAGCAACGCGCCCAGGCGTTCGAGTTGTTGGGTGACGGCAAAAGCGCCAAACTCGGCTGGCACATGCAAGACTACAACCCCCAGGGTGCGGCGGGCAACGCGGCCGCGGCCACTGCCGCCAAAGGTCAAGCCGTGTTGAGTGCGGTGGGCGTGCAACTGGCCAAACTGATCCAAGAAATCGCCCGCTTCAAGCCGCTCATTTAGGTGAAGGTCACCCAGTCGCGGTAAGCCGCGGCGTCCAGGTGGTTGATGGTGTTGAAGCTCACCAGCGAATGGCGCTTGGGGTTGAACACCAATTCACTGACCGCGGTGTTGCGAATCCGCATGTTCATCTCGACCATGCTCTCAGGCGGCGCCCCCAGCAGGGTGCCCACCGCGGTTGAAATCGGCCCGCCACTCGAGACCATCAACACGTCACCGCTGTGCTGCGCCCGCACATGCGCCATCGCGTCTTGGATGCCTTGCACAAAGTCGGTGAACGACGGCATGCCCTGGGGTTGCGCTTGGCCGCGCATCCATGCGTGCAAGCCTTTGCGCAGCAAACCGAAATGGTGCTTGTAGCGCTCTGGCGTGTCGGGTTTGTCCAAGGGTTCGGGGTGGATGGTGTGGATCACCGCATGGCTGTCGTACTCGTTCAAGCCTGGCCAGACCGAAGGAGACACCTCGGGCGCACCCAAGCCTTGGTGAATGCCTTCCCAGGTTTGCCAATGCCGCTTCAAACTGCCCATCAACACCGCCTCGAACTGCAAGCCGCGCTCGCGGAAATACGCGCCCAAGCGCTGGCTTTGCTGCTGGCCCAGGGGCGAGAGTTGGTCGTAGTCGTCGGCACCAAACGAGGCCTGGCCATGGCGCACCAAATAAAGGGTTCCCATGCCGCCATTGTCGCCAGCGCAGGCGCGCACAACGGTCACCCAGGTGATTCTGGGCCTGTGGTTAATAAACAACCTCAAAAAGCCTGCATAACCTCGCTTGCGGCAAAGAATTGCCGCTCGATTTACCTATGAATATGTGATCAACCCATTTTTATCGGGTTTGATATTTAACAAATCTAAATAGGCTACTAAAAACAACAAATTTCAAGATATTCATAACCCTGATTGTGAGAATTGACATGAACAAGTTTCATCGCCGCCCAAGCCTGGTTTCTTCGCTACCTATCCGCTGCGCGCCCTGGTTGCTTGGCGTTGCGCTTGTCGTTTGGCAACCAATGTTACACGCCCAAAGCGATCCCGCCAGCGCAGGGGCAAACAGCGCAACCCCAGGTGCTGCAGTCAAAGCCGAGCTCACCCAGATGCTGGTGGTCTTGGAAAACGGCAAAGAAGTGCTCAAACCTGCCAAAAACGTGAAGCCTGGCGATCTGATCGAGTACCGGGTGGTCTACACCAACCAAAGCCGCCGGGTGGTCAATGATTTGCAAGCGCAGCTGCTCTTGCCGGTCGGTTTGGCCTACCAGGCAAATTCAGCCAAGCCTTCGACCAATGCGCACATGGCGACTGCCAGCGGTGAGTTCGCCCGCGAGCCCTTGATGCGTGGCAGCGGGGATGGGAAAAAAGAACCGGTTCCTTATGCCCAGTACCGCCAGCTGCGCTGGAACCTGGGTCAGCTTGCAACCGGCTCCAAGCTCGAAGTGTCTGCGCGTGCCCGCGTGGTCAACAGCAACCAGGACAACACCACGGTCAGTCAAAACCCCGCTGCCAGCTTGCAGCGCTAAGCCACCCTCTTTATATTCCGGAGCGCTCTCATGATCATCAACATTCCCCGTCAAGGTGGAGTGAGCTGGACCAGCTTCCTCCAAAAATCCGTCGTGTGTCTTGGCCTGGCTTTGGCAACCTGCACCTTGGCGCAAGCAGTTGCACCACCGGCGGGTGCGAGCATCACCAACCAAGCTTCCGCTTCCTACAAAGACAGCTCTGGCCTGTTGCAAAAAACCACCTCCAACGCGGTGGTCACCACGGTCAGTCAAGTGGGGGCATTCACCTTGGTGCAGACCAGCAACTCCAAGCGCGGTGCGCCTGGTGTAACGGTGTTCATGCCGTATGTGTTGACCAACACCGGCAATGGCGCGGATGATTTCACCCTCAACGCCACTGAGACCAACAGCGCCCCAGACTTCTCGAAAATCGAGCTCTACTTAGACAATGGCGAAGGGCAACCAGCGAGCGCAACCCCACTGTGCAGTTCGAGCACGCCAGGCACAGCTTGCAGCCACACCACCAAGCTCGAAGCTGGGGTGTCTCTTAAATTTGTGGCGGCCTACACCATCCCCGGCAGCGCCACGGCAGCTTGGCAAAGCAACACCGGCACGGTCACGGTCACGCCTGCAAGCGGCACCAATTGGTACAGCACCTATTCACCCAACAGCGAAAGCCGCACCGATACCGTGACATTTGACGCGGGTGTGGTGTTTGATGTGAGCGTTTCCATCAAAGCGCCGCAAATCGCACCGGTGAGTGGCACCTGGCCGGTCGCCACCAGCGGACCGCGCAGCACCTACACCACCTACACGATCACCTATGTCAACAAAGGCGCGCAAAGTGGGCATTTGTTCATCGAAGATGTCTTGCCCGCAGGCCTGACCTACCAGACCGGCCAGTCGGTGCACAGTTGTGCAGGTGCCACCGCCTTGAGCGAAGCAGCCGGGGGTGACAACGCGGTATGTAGCAGTTTGCCCAACATCGAGTTCGAGTACGACAGCAGCAGCAAAACCATCAAGGCAGTCATCCCAGGTATCCAAGCCGGTGGCATGGGCACCTTGAGTTTCAAAGTGCAAGTCGCCAATACCGCTGCCATTGGCACCAGCCAGACCACCAACAAGGTGGATTTCACTGCGCAAGGCTGCACGTCCAACACGATCTCAGGCTGCAATGCCAGCACCAAGACCGTTTCCAACTCTGCCGAGTTCACGGTGACCGCGACACGCTCGGTCAGCCTCAACACGGTCGACACCACGCCAGGCACGCCAGCGAGCGCAACTGACGGCTTCACCAGCCAGAGCATCGTC
>CAMCES010000048.1 GCA_945873925.1 Bordetella parapertussis | reverse complement strand
CCGATGCACAGTTTGGGCGTGATTGCACGCATCCACTGGCAAGCGCTGTGGCTGTGGTTCAAACACGTCCCTTTGGTCACCAAGCCCGCTCCCCCCAAAGACTTCGCGACCCGAGGCCATTCTTGAACCCAACAACACCATGACCACTTTGCAACGCCCTCTCCTGGATTTGTCCGAACTTGGCAATGTCGCCCCTGCTGTCGCCCACCGCGCACTGCGGATGCTGCAACGCATCAGCGTGGGCGGCTTGCGCATGCAATTGCCCGATGGCCGAAGCATGCAGTTTGGCCAAGCCACGGGGCCGCAAGCCAGCATCGTCTTGCACAACTGGCAGGTGTTTGGCGCCTCGCTTCGCTCGGGCGACATCGGCTTTGCTGAAACCTTCATTGCCGGCGGCTGGGAAACCCCCGACCTGACTGCACTGCTCGAGCTCTTGATCGTCAACCGACGGCCGATGGATGATTTGATTTTTGGCACCTGGTGGGGCCGATTGGCCTACCAAATCCGCCACTGGATGCGGCGCAACACCAAGAAAAACAGCAGCAAAAACATCCACGCCCACTACGACCTGGGCAATGCTTTCTACGGCCTTTGGCTGGACCCGACGATGACGTATTCATCTGCCTGGTTTGACGGCAACACCCAGCAAGACCTGGCCAGCGCGCAGCAAGCCAAGGTGCGCCGCGCCCTGCGCATGGCCGGTGTGGAGCCAGGCAAAGCCCAGCGTGTGTTGGAGATTGGTTGCGGCTGGGGTGGTTTGGCCGAAATCGCCAGCTTGGAATATGGTGCCATGTTCACTGGCATCACCTTGAGTCCAGCCCAACTCGCCTACGCCACCGAACGCTTGCATGCGCACAGCCGCCATGCCGACTTGCGTTTGCAAGACTACCGTGACACCGATGACGGCCCGTATGACGCGATCTGCTCGATCGAAATGATCGAGGCGGTTGGCCGCGAATACTGGCCCATCTATTTCCAAACCATCGCGCGCTTGCTCAAGCCCGGTGGCCGTGCTTGCATCCAAAGCATCGTGATCGATGACGCGCTGTATGAGCGCTATGCCTTGGGCACCGACTTCATTCAGCAGTTCATCTTCCCCGGTGGTTTTTTGCCCAGCACCAGCGCCTTCCTCGCGCAAGCGCGTGCCGCAGGCTTGCAGGTGGTCGATCAACTTGCCTTTGGCCAAGACTATGCCGAAACTTTGCGCCGCTGGCGCGAGTCGTTTTTGCAGGTGCGCCAGGATCTGCCTGCCCTGGGTTTTGACACCGCTTTTGAGCGCACCTGGCTCTTTTATCTGGCGTATTGTCAAGCCGCTTTCGCGCAACGCAACACCGATGTGGTGCAGTTCACTTTGCAAAAACCCTTATGAGCATGGCCAGCACCACAGGTTTGGCGCGGTTGGGCTTGCCGGCGTTGCCACTGGCTTTCGTGGCCTTGCCCCTATACATGTTTTGGCCGCACCACATGGCCACCCAATTTGGCGTGTCATTGGGTGTGCTGGGCGGCATGCTGTTTTTGGCCCGCGCTTTCGATGCCTTGACCGATCCGGCCATCGGTTTGTGGGTTGACCGGCTGTTTGCCCGCGGCGCACAAAAGGTGTTGCGTCTCAGTTTGGTGATCGGTTTTGCCTTGTCGGTCAGTTTTGTGCTGCTGTTTTTTCCGCAATGGCTGCTGGGTCAGACCATGACCATGGAGGCCTTGCTGCTGCTGTCGAGCGTGCTGCTGGTGGTGGGCTACGCGGCCTACAGTTTTTTGAGCATCGCGCTGCAAACCTGGGGTGCACGCATGGGTGGCGACACGCTGGCGCGCAGCCGCCTGGTGGCTTGGCGCGAAGGCCTGGCCTTGGTTGGCGTGATCTTGGCTTCGGTGGTGCCGACTTGGCTGGGCCTGCATGTGTTGGTCAGCGCTTTTGTGCTCTTGTTGGGCTTGTCCCTCTGGGCCTGGTGGTTAGCCCCTCGGCCGACGTCGGTTGACTCACCCGAAGCAACCAGCCGGGGGTTTTGGATCGGCTTGGCTGGGCCATGGGGACACGCCGGTTTTCGCCGACTGCTTTTGGTGTTCATGCTCAACGGCATCGCCTCTGCCATACCCGCGACCTTGATTTTGTTTTTCGTGCAAGACCGCTTGCAATTGCCACCCGATTCGCAAATGGTTTTTTTGGGCGCATATTTTTTATCGGCAGCCGTGTCTTTCCCCGTCTGGCTGCGGCTGATCCGCGCCATGGGTTTGCGCCGCGCTTGGTTGCTGGGCATGGGGCTGGCGGTTGCGGTGTTTGTCTGGACCTTGGCGTTGGGTGCGGGCGATGAAACCGCGTTTATCTGGGTTTGTGTGCTCTCGGGCTTGGCCTTGGGTGCGGATTTGGTCGTGCCCGGTGCGCTGCTCAACGGCTTGCTGTCAGAGGATGGGCCAGCACAGCAAACCCAGGCAGGCGCTTACTTGGGTTGGTGGCAAGTGGCGACCAAGCTCAATTTGGCACTGGCTGCAGGCTTGGCACTTCCCCTCTTGAACCTGTTGGGCTACACGCCTGGCACGCAAGACGCACCGGCATTGTTGGCCTTGTCATGGGCTTATGCTTTGGTACCTTGCCTTTTAAAATCATTGGCCGCTGGCGTGCTGTTCGCGTCAGCATCGATTTTCCAGAAGGAGACATGATGCAAAGAAGATGGGTGTTGAGCGCGGCTGCGGCCAGCGCATTGGCTGCAACTGGCTGTGCCGGACCAAGCATCGATGAATACGCACAAGAAAAACCTGGCTTGGACTTGCGCGACTATTTCAATGGCGTGATCGATGCCTGGGGAGTGTTCACCGACCGCTCTGGCAAGGTGGTCAAGCGTTTCACCGTGGTGATGAACTGCCGCTGGCAAGGCGACGAAGGCGTGTTGGACGAAGACTTTGTGTATTCAGACGGCACCACCCAAAAACGCATTTGGACGCTCAAGCACCTGGGCGACGGCCAATACAGCGGCACCGCTGGCGACGTGCTTGGGCAAGCCACAGGCCGCACCCGTGGCAATGCGTTCAATTGGCGCTACACCATGGCCCTGCCGGTGGATGGGCAGGTCTGGCAGGTGCAGTTCGACGACTGGATGTACCTGATGAATGAGCGGGTCATGCTCAACAAAGCAAGCATGTCCAAGTGGGGCATCTTCTTGGGCGAGGTCACTTTGTCCTTCACCAAGCGGGTCTGAGGTCCATGGCCTTTTTCCGACCCCTGAATCCACCGATCACCGATTGGCAGGGCAAAAGTGTTTGGCTGGTCGGCGCCTCCAGCGGCATTGGCTTGGCCTGTGCGCAGGCCTTGCATACCGCAGGCGCCAAGGTGTGTGTGTCTGCTCGGCAAGCGGCTTTGCTCGACGCATTTGTGCAAGACCACCCTGGCAGTTTGGCCCTGCCACTGGACGTCACCGATGCCCCCGCTTTGCATGCCGCCGCCCTGCAGGTGCAAAGCCATCAGGGCTTGGACATGGTGGTGTTTTGCGCAGGCTACTACAAGCCGCAACGCGCCACTCAATACGCTTTGGCGGAAATGCAAAAACACTGGTCGGTCAATTACGACGGTGCCTTGTTGTTGCTCGACGCACTGCTGCCATTGATGCTGCCGCAAGGGCGTGGCCATATCAGCCTGATCTCAAGCGTCGCGGGCTACCGTGGCCTGCCCCAAAGCCTGGCCTATGGCCCGACCAAAGCGGCGCTGACCAACCTGGGTGAAGCGCTTTACATGGACTTGCAAGACAGCGGCGTTGGTGTGAGCGTGGTCAACCCTGGTTTTGTGGCCACCCCCCTGACCGCACAAAACCGCTTTGACATGCCAGCCTTGCTCACCCCTGCGCAAGCCGCTGTGCACATGCTGCAAGGCTGGCGCGAAGGCCTGTTCGAGATCCATTTCCCCAAACGCTTCACCCGCTGGCTGCAACTGCTTCGGGTGCTGCCCTACCGTTGGTATTTCCCGCTGGTGCGCCGCGCCACCCGCATGTAACCGCCAGGAGCTTGACCGATGAACATCCCTGAACAACGCCGCAACGAGATCATTGGTTTGTTTGAAACCTTGCAGCCGGCTGATGTGGCCCGCTTGTCTGATTGGTATACGCCCGACGCACGCTTCAAAGACCCGTTCAAAGAAGTGCAGGGTGTGGCGCAGATCCAAGCGATTTTTGAGCACATGTACGTGGCACTGGAAAACCCCCGCTTTGTCGTCACCACGCGCATCGCGCAAGACAACCAGTGTTTCGTGGTGTGGGATTTTTTATTTCGCTTCAAAACCATGCAGTCCGGTGTGGACCAATGCGTTCGCGGCGGCTCACACCTGGCCTTCCAGCAAGGTGGCGACGGTGTGTGGCGCATCGAGCTGCACCGCGACTATTGGGATGCGGCCGAGGAAATGTATGAAAAATTTCCGCTGGTGGGCAGCTTGATGCGCTGGTTGAAAAAACAAGTCAACAACAGCTGAAGCCCGCAGGCGTTCAAGCCGGCGGCAGGGTCTCTTGGAAACTGCTGCGCTGCATCAGTTTGTCGTGCAGTCGTTCCAAGTTGGGGTGGGTGCCGCGCCAATCGATGTTGGGGAAACGGAAGTCCAGGTAGCCCAGGGCACAACCCACGGCGATGTCTGCCAAGCTCAAGTGGTTGCCGCTGCAAAAAGCGTTGTTGTCCAACCCTTTGCCCATGGCGGCCAGGCTGTCATGCACCTTGCCCAGCTGCCTGTCGATCCAGGCTTGGCTGCGCTCAGCGCCTGAACGACCGGCCCAATGCGCTTCCAGGCGAGCGGCAATCGCGGCATCCAACAGGCCATCGGCCAAGGCTTCCCAGGTTTTGACTTCGGTGCGCTCGCGGCCACTGGGGGGAATGAGTTTGCCCACAGGCGACATGGTGTCGAGGTATTCCACGATGACACGCGAGTCAAACAAGGCCTCGCCACCCTCCATGACCAAGCAAGGCACTTTGCCCAAGGGGTTGGCCGCCACGATGGTGGTATCTGCGGCCCAAACGTCTTCCAACACAAAGGCGTATTCCAGTTTTTTCTCGGCCATCACGATGCGCACTTTGCGCACATAGGGGCTGGTCACGGCACCAATCAATTTCATAAAAGCTCTGTGTTGTAGCAATGCAGAGATTCTAGGCGTGAAAGCTTTCACGAACCTCACGAAAGCTCGCTCTAGAATCCATGCATGACCGACCATGCTGTATCCGCTTTGTCTCCCTTGGATGGGCGTTACGCTGCCAAACTCGCCGCTCTGCGGCCCCTGATGAGCGAGCAAGGCTTCATGCACCGGCGGGTTCAGGTGGAAATCACTTGGTTGCTGGCCCTGGGTGACAGCGCGATGCCCGAGCTCAAGCCGTTCAGCCCGGCGGCGCGCAGCTACTTGCAGGGCTTGGTCAGCGCCTTTGGCCCCGCCGAGGCCTTGGCGATCAAAGCGATTGAAAAAACCACCAACCATGACGTGAAAGCCGTCGAGTATTGGATCAAAGCCCAATGCCAACTGCCTGCACTGCCTGCCGCATTGAAAGCGGAATTGGGATCTGCTTTGGAGTTCATCCACTTTGCCTGCACCAGCGAGGACATCAACAACACCAGCCATGCCCTGCAACTCAAAGCGGCACGCTCGCAAGTGTTGTTGCCCGCGCTCGACGAGTTGCAAGACACATTGCGCCGCATGGCTCACCAGTACGCAGACGCCGCCATGCTCAGCCGCACCCACGGCCAAACCGCCAGCCCCACGACGGTGGGCAAAGAAATGGCGAACGTTTTGATGCGCTTACACACCGCCCGTAGCCGGGTGGCGCAGGTACCCTTGCTGGCCAAGATGAATGGCGCGGTCGGCAACTACAACGCCCATGTGTCTGCCCGTGCCGATTTCGATTGGGAAGCGTTTGCCAAACACGTCGTTGAAACCACTGACACCCCTGCCAACGCCAGCGCACCGTTGGGCTTGGGCTTGCAGTTTCAGCCCTACAGCATCCAGATCGAACCTCACGATTACATGGCTGAGTTGTTCGATGCGGTCGCCCGCAGCAACACGATCTTGATCGATTTGTCGCGCGACATCTGGGGCTATGTGTCTTTGGGTTATTTCAAACAGCGTTTGAAAGCCGGTGAAATTGGCTCGTCCACCATGCCCCACAAGGTCAACCCGATCGACTTTGAAAACGCCGAAGGCAACCTCGGTTTGTCCAACGCCATGCTGCGCCACTTGAGCGAAAAGCTCCCGATCAGCCGCTGGCAGCGCGACCTGTCCGACAGCACGGTGCTGCGCAACATGGGCGTGGCCTTGGGCTATGCCGTGCTGGCCTACCAATCGCTTTTGCAAGGCTTGAACAAACTCGAGCTCAACCCAGACGCTTTGCATGCCGACTTGGACAAGGCCTGGGAGGTGTTGGCCGAGCCGATCCAAACCGTGATGCGCCGCTATGGCGTGGCGGGTGCGTATGAACAACTCAAGGAAGTCACCCGCGGCCAGCGCGTGACCCGCGAAGACCTGCATGGGTTGATCCACCAACTGGCCATCCCCGAGGCAGAGAAAACCCGCCTGCTGGCTTTGACACCAGCGACTTACATTGGCCTGGCAGCGGGTCTGGCCAAACGGGTCTGATCCGGCGCACGCTCTGCGTATTTGTTGAACCGCCATGCATCAGCATGCAAGGTGATGCGACGCCACACCGAGCGCTTGGCACCGGGGCTCATCTCGGTCCAGTACTGCACTTCTTCAAAAGAACGGCCACAGCCTTTGCAAATCGGGTCGCCTTGGCTGGTCGAGCAAATCGCGATGCAAGGCGTGTCTGCGGTGGTGTCATACCAAGCTTTCCAGGCGGCATAGGCTTTGGCCGGAAAGCCTTGCTCAGCCGCTTCGTCTTGGCGGTGGTAGATCATCAGCGCATACACCTCGGCCAGGGCGCGAAGCTCGGGGGCCAAGGTCACACCGTCCGGTGAAGGCTTCAAGGCCCGCCAATGGTTGATGGCCGATTCGAGGTCGGTGATGTGGATGCTGTCCATGGGGTGTCAGTTTGAGGGGCGCAGCAGTTCACGCCGCACCGATTCGAGGGCGCGCAAGCGCGCATCGATGATCGAGGATTCGAGGTTGCCAGCGCGGTCGAGCTGGCCTTGGTTGGCCAGGCTTTTGGACAGGGCTTGCGCGGCACGCAGGCGGTCAATCGCGCCCGACTCGTCCCAACGCACCGCCCGCGCCTCGGCATCAAACCGCAAGGCGCGCAAAGGCTCATTGCTTTGCTGCAGCGCCTGCGCAGCCAGTTCCCACACCATGCTGTCGCGCGAGTGCTCGGCCAACCATAGTTGCAGCATGTCGCGGGCAGCTTTGGCCGCAGCCGATTGCTGCAGCCCCAACTGGCACTGTGCGAGCAACACCACCCGCGGCCGGTCTGTGGGATAGGCATTCAATGCCTGCACACAGCCTTGGGGGTTGCCCAAACGACGCTCGGTGTCTGCGGCCAACCATTGCGCGGCACGCAAGCCATCGGGGTCAACACGGGTCAAATCAAGCAATCGGGTGATCGCTTCTCTGGCTTTGGCGGCTTGGCCTTGCTGGGCATAGGCCATGGACCCTGCATACAGCAAGCCCACTTGTCGGCTCAAGGGCATGTCTGCGGACCAGTCGCGCTCGAGCGCCAAGCTGAGCACTTGCAGATCGTCGACACCACGCGCCATCAAAAACCGTGCACGCGCCGCCATCATCTGGTGCACCAAGGTGGTGGCCACTGGCGCAGCAGCTTGCAAGCCCATGCGAGCTTGCATGTCACCTATGCGTTCGCTGGTGAGCGGGTGACTGCGCAAATATGGGTAGCCTCCGCTGTCGTTCAAGCGAGAGGCCATGCCCAGTTTTTCGAACATGCCCACCATGCCCTGCTGGGCAAAGCCAGCTTGGGTCATGACATTAAAGCCCAGGCGGTCGGCTTCGCGCTCCATGTCGCGCGAGAAATTGAGCTGGCCTTGGGCCACACCTGCGGTGCCACCCATGATCAAGGCGTTGGCGGCATCCGGGCTGCGGCTGGCCGCCAGCACGCCCAGGATCATGGCGCCCACCAACCACGGGGTTTGCTTGCCTTGCTGGTCTTGCATGCGGGCGATGTGGCGCTGGGTGACATGGCTCAACTCGTGGCCCATGACCGAGGCGAGTTCGTCGCGGTTGGAGACCACCGCAATCAACCCCAAGTGGACACCCATGTAGCCGCCTGGCAGCGCAAATGCGTTGACGCTTTTGTCGCGCACCAGCAGCAATTCCCAGGTAAAGGCTTCGTCCACTTCGGGCTGCAAATGGCCTATTTGCTTGGCCGCGTCTCTGAGCGAGAGCCAAATGTCTTGCAAATAGGCGATCAACACCGGGTCGTCCATGTAGTCCGCGTCGGTGACCAACTGGCGCATGATGGATTCGCCCAAGCGGCGCTCTTGCGCCAGGCTCATGCCGTTGCCGTCACCGATGTTGGGCAAGCGCTGCGGGTTGGACTGCGCCTGCAGACCCAAGCTCTGCATGCTGCATGCCATGGCCAGGGCCACAACCAGGGGGCGCAAACAGGCGACAGGGAACATGGGGTGAGCGCTTGAGGAACGTATGATGGGGGAGAGATGTTACCCCTAGGGCCGCGAGACACAGCCAGAGGGTCATTCCTTTTTTTGAAACGCTGTACAGACCATGTCACTGACCCATTTTGATGCCCAAGGCCAAGCCCACATGGTGGACGTCGGCCCGAAAACCACCACCCACCGCATCGCGGTGGCCACCGGTGAAATTCAGATGCTGCCCGCCACCTTGGCGTTGATCGAAAGCGGCACCGCCAAGAAAGGCGATGTGATTGGCATTGCCCGCATCGCAGGCATCCAAGCCGCCAAGAAAACCAGCGACCTGATTCCCTTGTGCCACCCGTTGGCCTTGACCCGTGTGGCGCTTGACTTTGAAACAGGCCATGAACCCGCCCGCGTGACTTGTACCGCCACCGTCGAAACCCACGGTCAAACTGGGGTGGAGATGGAAGCGCTGGCGGCGGTGCAGGTGGCCTTGCTCACCATCTACGACATGTGCAAAGCCGTGGACCGAGGCATGACCATCAATGGTGTCAAGCTGCTCGAAAAGCATGGCGGAAAGAGCGGAAGTTTTGTGGCGGAAGAGTAAGCGCTAACAAATGAAAGAGGCTGAGAAGTTAAAAACTAGAGTTTGTCCCATTCCTGTCCCAATGAAGGAATACACATGGCTTCGTTTAGATTTCACGGCAACAGATGGCAAGCACGCGTTAGGAGAAAAGGATACCCCGAGATTACAGATAGCTTCATAACTAAGCTCGATGCGGAACGTTGGGCAAGGACTGTTGAGTCTGAGATGGACAAAGGCCAGTTCGCCGACTGCATTAAAACTCAGCAAACTACGTTGAAAGAAATAATTCTGCGGTATGTCCAAGAAGTTACGCCGACTATGAAGTCAGCAAAAGAGGACACCATAAGATTGCAAGCAATTGCAAGAAAGGCAATAGCTAGCTGGAGTTTGACAAACTTAAACGCGAGTCGGATTGCTGCATACCGCGATGAACGTCTTAAGCAAGTCAGCAACGGCACAGTGATACGAGAGCTGGCATACCTGTCTTCCATCATCAATCATGCTCGCCGAGAGTGGGGCATCAACACACCCAACCCAGTACAAAATGTCCGCAAACCAACCTCACCCGCGGGCCGGACACGCAAGCTATCAGACCATGAGAAGTCAAAACTACTCAAAGCCCTTGAGCCTAGAGGCAGACAAAATATTTGGACAAAGCCTGTCGTTGTTCTGGCACTTGAGACGGCGATGCGCCGAGGCGAGCTGCTTACACTTAGATGGGAAAACATCGACCTTGTTCGCCAGACCGCGCTATTACCTGACACTAAAAATGGGTCCCCTCGCATCGTGCCACTATCAACGGCGGCAGTTGAACTTTTGAGGTCACTCCCACAAAATATATCTGGCGAAGTTTTCCCAGTAAAGTACTTTACTCTCGATGCCGCATTCAAACGGGCGGTTAAAAGAGCTGGACTTGCGAACTTCCATTTTCACGACTTGCGCCACACTGCAATTTCCACGATGGCTGAAAAGCTGCCTAACTTGATTGAACTGTCCGCCGTTACTGGTCACAAGAGCCTTTCGATGTTGAAGCGTTATTACCATCCAAGCGCCGAAAACTTAGCTCGCAAGCTTGGTTAATTAGTCAATGTTCCTTCTCGTTTTTCCGTTCTTGCATGTGCTACAGTTACATGACTTGCTCGATGAGGCCGCGACAAGATTGTTTGAATAAGGCTTGAATCTCAGTGAGGTCGGCATAGTCAGTGGACACAAACGTTGCCAATGCTTTAGAGGTACACGCACTTGTGGTCGGTGGAGTTGTCGGCGAAGCCGGTCTAAGTTGAATTTTTGATTGCCGCAAAGGAGAGTATTTTGGGCGATCGACTGAGAGCAGTTTCAAGACGCAATATCAAATTCCAAGTTTCCAGTAGCCGCCAGACACGCAGCATAGTAATAGTAACCGCAAGGGTTTTGTTGGTCGGTGTAATGTTACAATGTTACACTAATGACAATGTAAAATCAGTGTTTTTTAAATGTTTACATTGTTAACATTTTACCAGTTCTCCGGGCGGGCCTAGCATATGTTACGTGTTACAAAAGCATGTTACGTTTTATTTTGACCCAAAACGCTGTAAGCCCTTGATTTCATTCGGTTTTTTTTTGAAATGTTATATTGTTACAATGTTACGCGGATAATTAGAGCGAACGGGAAAACGCAATGGACAGCGTGAGCAATTTGTACCACGCAATTTATAGACAAAATCCTACCGACCCCCCCTATATATATAAATATATAACAATATAACATTAGCCTTCTAAGCCCCGCCGTTACTCACTTTTTCATGTTACGTTACGTTTTCAATAACATAACAATATAACATAACACACAAAAAATATAACACACAAAAAACGCTAACCCTCCCGCATAACAATGTAACAACATAACATTCACCACCCCCCGCCCCAATATATAACACTGCGCACCCAACCCGAGACCCAACCCGAGACCCAACACTTGATGTGTTTATCAATTCCAACCCCCATGCACCCAAACATTTGACGTATTTATCAATTCCAACCCCCATGCAGACAACCACAAGACCCCAAACACTTGACTTATATGTAACATTGTGGTATACTGTAGTCTGTAAGACGGAAGTAAGGAAGTGAAGAAGAGTGTGTTATGTTTTTGTGTGTCAGTGTGTTAGTTGTTCTTTAGAAAGGGAATGTTATGCGTTTGTTGATGAAAACCCGTGTTGTGCAGTTTGGTGCGTTTTGGACAGTTCAGCGCCAAGTGTGTGGGGGGGAGTGGGAAACCATGCGTGATTTGTTTTGCACCAAAGCCGAGGCAAGCAAGCACAAGCACTATTGGGCGCAGAGGTAAGTTAAGTTTGTTTTGTGTTAGTTGTGTGTTAGTTGTTCTTTAGAAAGGGAATGTTATGAAACTGCGTGACGTTGATACCAAGTGGGGATGGAATGATGCCCAACACAGTGCATACCTATGCACAAACACCACCGACCCTGATTTCGATATCACAGGGGAGAGGGAATTCAAGGATGTAGACGACGAGTATTACGGGCTGACTATTGTTGAGTTCGACAACGTATTGCAGAGTCGTTTGTGGTTGATCGGTTCTAGGTGCTGAGTTATATGTTTTTGTGTGTCAGTGTGTTAGTTATAAATCATTTTGTGTGTTAGTGTGTTATTTATAGATCAGAAAGGAATGTTATGGATTTAGATTGGAAGTTATGTAGTGACTGCGGAGATGATGTTCACGTCTCCCGCTACCAAGTGTTTTGCCGACTGTGTGAGTTAGCTCGCGACCACGAAGCGACCAAGGAAAGAAAGAAGTGGACAGTTGTGCAGGAATACACCAAGGGTGCGTATCAGTTCGTTACCAATACGTCCGCACCGACAACCCTCAAACAAACCAACCCCAAGGAGAACCGAGTATGAATAACCAAGCCAACCAAACCTCAAAGATGGGACAAGCAAGACAGTCTTTTGTGAAGATGGTGCGCAACAAAGCCGAGATGGAAGCCCACGCAATGGCGCTGTTCATAAACCCCAATGCAACACCAAAGCAGATTGTGGAAGCAAGGGCTTTGTTGCTAGGCATAACCAAACCACTGAGCAACGCAGTCACAACCCTGCGCAATAAATATCCCTACCAAGGAGTCAGCAATTCACCGCGCCCTTGGCACAGAGGTGAGTTCAACATGTACGACCAAGGAAACCCACAACAAGGAGAACAAGCATGACTGAAGGCGACTACTTAAATGCAATCGAGCTACTGCGGGTGACCGAGTACGAGATACGCGAGTACATGAAGCGTGAACAAGCCCGCTACAAAGGGAAGACCACGGGCGCACAGTTGGGTGAGTTGGACAATGCCCACGCTAGTCTGGTTGAAGTGTTACGTTTGCTTGAGATACCCGAGGAGGGCAGGCACAGACGGGACAAGCCCGAGGAGTTTGAAGAGGATGCCGACTACCTCAAGTGGGTGGAAGAACAATCATGGGAGGGCAGAGAATGATTCAGGATTTTATTTTTAGTCTTGTCGTTGCAATAGCAATGGTTGTTATGTATTTGGACTTATTGTTTTGGAGGGCTGGATGATGGAAGATAAAAAAATTGTTGTGATGGTGCGGTCGGTGTATGGGGCAGACAAAATCTACCCTGCGTGTGAGACAGCCAAACTGTTCGCCGACATAGCCGGAACGACGACACTGCGCGAGCAAGACCTGCGGCGCATACAGAAGTTGGGGTATGTCATTGTGGTA
>CAMCES010000047.1 GCA_945873925.1 Bordetella parapertussis | reverse complement strand
AAAAGCCATGGGCGGGGTGCTGTTCATTGACGAGGCTTACTATTTGTACCGCCCCGAAAACGAACGCGACTACGGCCAAGAGGCGATTGAAATATTGCTACAGGTGATGGAGAACCAGCGAGACGATTTGGTGGTGATTCTGGCGGGCTACAAAGACCGAATGGACACCTTCTTCGAATCTAACCCCGGCATGAGTTCGCGCGTTGCACACCACATTGACTTTCCCGACTATTCGGTTCATGAGTTACTACAGATCTCACAAAAAATGCTGGAGGAACAGAACTATGTGTTTGCGCCTGATGCCGACGCGGTGTTCCAGAGCTACCTGGGCTTGCGGGTGCAGCAGCCACACTTTGCCAACGCCCGCAGCGTGCGCAATGCATTGGACCGGGCGCGCCTGCGTCAGGCCAGCCGGCTCTTTGCCGACCGTGACCGGCAACTCAGCGCCGATGATTTACGCACCCTGACTGCGTCCGACTTTGCCGCCAGTCGGGTCTTTCAGCAAGCAGATGTCCGCCCGGATGAATAAGCAAATTGGAAGTGATCTGATGCTTAAAGCGCTGATATTTGATGTCGACGGTACATTGGCTGACACGGAAATGGCGCACATGGCCTCGTTCAACCATGCCTTTGCTGAAGAAGGTTTGGATTGGCATTGGGATGTCGCGCTTTACACCGAGTTGCTGAATATCTCCGGCGGTAAGGAGCGCATTCGGCATTACTGGATGCAGCAGCACCCCGACATGAAAGACATTGATGGTGGTGGTTTGCAAGACACCATCGATCGTTTGCACGCCATCAAAACTGCGGCGTATGAAAACGCGGTGCAACAAGGCCAAGTGCAGTTACGCCCCGGCGTGTTGGCGCTGATTGAAACGGCGCATGCCCAAGGTCTGCGCTTGGCGATTGCCACCACCACCTCGCCGGTCAACATCGCGGTGTTGCTGCGAGGCGCTATCGGACCCGATTGGAAAGAGCTTTTTTCGGTCATTGAAGATGCATCAACAGCGCCCAAGAAAAAACCCAACCCACAGGTGTATCTGCAAACCTTGGCGCGGCTGGGGCTGCCTGCCCATGAATGCATGGCTTTTGAAGATTCGAACAACGGTTTGCAAGCTGCCAATGGTGCAGGTTTGGCCACCATCATCACGCCCACAGACTTCACACGACACCACGACTTCAGCGGTGCTGCCCAAATGTTGGCCGATTTGGGGTCGGTGGATGTGGCGCAGTTGCGAACCTGGCATGGCCAACAAGATTGATATCGGAGAAGACCATGCCCTTGCGACACCGCACCACCTTGACCCAATACCTGATTGAAGAGCGCAGGCGCTTTCCTGGCTCCAAGGGCGATTTCAATGCACTCATCCTGGACGTGGCGCTGGCATGCAAAGCCATTGCAAGGGCCGTGGCCATGGGTGAATTGGGCGGTATGTACGGTGACCACGCAAGCCCAGCAGGTGGCGCCATCAATGTGCAAGGCGAAACCCAAAAGAAGCTCGATGTGTTGAGCAATGACTTGTTCATCCGCATGAACGAATGGGGCGGTCATTTGGCGGGCATGGCGTCTGAAGAGATGACCGACCCCTACCAAATACCAGCCAACCATCCACGAGGCAAGTACATGCTGGTGTTCGATCCATTGGACGGCTCGAGCAACATTGATGTGAACGTGTCGGTGGGCAGTATTTTTTCGGTCTTGCGCGCGCCAAAAGAAGCTATTGACAGTGGCCGTGATTTGACAGAGCACGATTTTTTACAAATAGGTGCCACTCAAGTCGCTGCGGGCTATGCCTTGTACGGCCCGACCACCATGCTGGTGTTGACCGTGGGCAATGGTGTTGCTGGCTTCACCTTGGACCCCAACCTGGGCGAATTCATGCTGACCCACCCAGCCTTGAAAGTGCCTGAAGACACGCAAGAATTTGCCATCAATGCCTCCAACAGCCGTTTTTGGGAGTCACCCATCAAGCGCTATGTGGATGAATGTTTGGCGGGCAAATCGGGGCCAAGGGGTAAAGACTTCAATATGCGTTGGATTGCTTCCATGGTGGCTGAGGCGCACCGCATCTTGATGCGCGGCGGCGTGTTCATGTACCCACGCGACAACAAAGACCCAAGCAAAGCCGGACGCTTGCGCCTGCTGTACGAAGCCAACCCGATTGGCATGGTGATGGAGCAGGCCGGTGGCCGCGCCAGCACCGGGCGCGAACCCATGTTGTCCGTCAAGCCCGATGGTTTACACCAGCGTATCGGTTTGGTGTTTGGCTCGAAAAACGAAGTCGAGCGCATTGAGCGTTACCACCATGAGCCGACAGAAGCACACAACGACAACCCCCTGTTTTCTGAGCGCAGTTTGTTTCGCGTTTGAATCCTTCCCGAAAAAAAGAACACCATGTCAGTCAAACACCCCATCATCGCTATCACCGGCTCATCCGGCGCCGGTACCACCTCGGTGACCCGCACTTTTGAAAATATTTTCCGCAGAGAAAAAGTCACTGCCGCCATCATCGAAGGCGACAGCTTTCACCGCTACGACCGCTTAGACATGCGCAAAAAAGCCGCCGAAGCCGAAAAGCAGGGTGATAAAAATTTCAGCCATTTCGGCCCGACCACCAATTTGTTTTCTGAACTTGAAACCTTGTTCCGCAGCTACGCAGAAACTGGCAGTGGCAAGCGTCGCAAGTATTTGCATGACCATGAAGAAGCCGCGCCCTATAAACAAGAACCCGGCACCTTCACCCCCTGGGAAGATGTACCCCAAGGCACCGACTTGCTGTTTTACGAAGGCTTGCACGGCGCCGTGGTCACCCCCGAGGTCAACATCGCCAAGCACCCCGACTTGCTGATTGGCGTGGTGCCCGTGATCAACCTGGAGTGGATTCAAAAATTGTGGCGCGACAAATCCAAGCGCGGTTATTCCACCGAAGCGGTGACTGACACCATCTTGCGCCGCATGCCCGATTACGTGAATTACATCTGCCCGCAATTCGCCCACACGCACGTGAACTTTCAGCGCGTGCCTTGTGTGGACACATCCAATCCGTTTATTGCGCGTGAAATTCCAGCGCCGGATGAAAGCATGGTGGTCATCCGCTTTGCCAATCCCAAAGGCATCGACTTCCCGTATTTGCTCAACATGATTCCCGACTCCTTCATGTCACGCGCCAACACCGTGGTGGTGCCGGGCGGCAAGATGGAGCTGGCCATGCAACTGATCTTCACGCCTTTTGTCTGGCGCATGATGGAACGCAAGAAAAAGGCCTGAGGCCATTCCCTAACTGTTTAACTGGAGATATTCATGGCCCTCGTTTCTTTACGCCAAGTGCTCGACCATGCTGCCGAACATGGCTACGGCGTGCCCGCTTTCAACGTCAACAACTTAGAGCAGGTGCAAGCCATCATGGAGGCCGCACAAGAAACACACAGCCCGGTGATCTTGCAAGCCTCGGCAGGTGCACGCAAATACGCGGGCGAAGCGTATTTGCGCCACCTGGTGCTGGCCGCGATCGAATCGCACCCCGACATTCCCGTGGTGATGCACCAAGACCATGGCGTCTCCCCTGCGGTGTGCCAACAGTCGATTCGCTCGGGCTTTTCCAGCGTAATGATGGACGGGTCCCTGATGCAAGACGGCAAGACACCGGCCAGCTACGACTACAACGTCGATGTCACGCGCCGTGTCTGCGAAATGGCGCATTCGGTCGGCGTATCGGTCGAAGGCGAACTCGGTTGTTTGGGTTCATTGGAAACCGGTGAAGCCGGTGAAGAAGACGGCATTGGCGCGGTCGGCAAACTCACCCATGACATGTTGCTCACCGACCCGGTGCAGGCCAAAGATTTTGTCGAGCGCACCGGCGTGGACGCCTTGGCGATTGCCATCGGCACCAGCCACGGCGCTTACAAATTCACCCGCAAACCCACGGGCGACATTCTGGCCATGGACCAGATTGTGGCTATCCATAAATCAGTGCCCAACACCCATTTGGTGATGCACGGCTCGAGCAGCGTGCCGCAAGAATGGCTGGCGATCATCCGAGAGTTCGGTGGCGACATCAAAGAAACCTATGGCGTGCCGGTGGAAGAAATCCAGCGCGGTATCCGCTCTGGTGTGCGCAAGGTCAACATCGACACCGACATTCGCCTGGCCATGACTGGCGCCATGCGCCAAGCGTTTGCACAAGACAAAAGCGAATTCGATCCCCGCAAAGCTTTGATCGCCGCACGCAAAGCCGCGCGCGCCATTTGCAAAGCCCGTTTCGAAGCCTTTGGGTGTGCCGGGCATGCTGCCCGCATCAAACCCATTGCACTCGATGACATGGTCAGCCGTTACGCCTGACCGATACACTGTTTGTTGCCCCACACTTTTCAAAGACAGCCATGTTGAACAAATCCACCACACCAGTGATGTCCTTTCCCGCGCAAACGGATGTGTCCCAAAGCGACCCGCAACTGTGGTCAGCGGTGTTGCAAGAGGCTGCCCGTCAAGAGCAACACATTGAATTGATCGCCTCTGAAAACTACACCAGCCCTGCAGTCATGCGTCTACAAGGCTCGGTCTTGACCAACAAGTACGCCGAAGGCTACCCCGGCAAACGCTACTACGGCGGTTGCGAATTTGTAGACATGGTTGAACAACTGTGCATTGACCGGCTCAAAGAGCTTTACAGCGCGAACTTCGTCAATGTGCAAGCCAATTCCGGTTCGCAAGCCAACCAAGCCGTGTTCTTGGCCTTGCTGCAACCCGGCGACACCATCATGGGCATGAGCTTGGCCGAAGGTGGCCATTTGACGCATGGCATGCACCTGAACATGAGTGGCAAGTGGTTCAACGTGGTCAGCTATGGCTTGAACGCCGCTGAAGAGATTGACTATGACGCCATGGAGCGCATGGCCCACAGCCACAAACCCAAACTCATCATCGCTGGGGCATCGGCCTATTCACTGAAAATTGATTGGCAGCGATTTTCCGAGGTGGCAAAAAGCATTGGCGCCTACCTGTTGGTGGACATGGCGCATTATTCAGGCTTGATCGCGGGCGGCGCCTATCCCAACCCCGTGCCCTATGCCGATGTGGTCACCTCCACCACCCACAAAAGTTTGCGCGGCCCGCGCGGCGGCATCATCTTGACCAACAGCGAAGAGATGTCGAAAAAAATCAACAGTGCCGTGTTTCCTGGCATGCAGGGCGGTCCTTTGATGCATGTCATCGCAGGCAAAGCCACCGCATTTCATGAGGCACTGCAACCCGCATTCAAAACCTACCAACAACAGGTGTTGTCAAACGCAGATACCTTGGCCAACACCTTGGTCGAGCGCGGTTTGCGCATCGTCAGCGGCCGTACCGAAAGCCATGTGATGTTGGTCGATTTGCGCGCCAAAGGCATCACCGGCAAAGCTGCCGAAATCGCATTGGGTCAGGCACACATCACCTGCAACAAAAACGGCATTCCCAATGACCCAGAAAAACCCATGGTGACCAGCGGCATTCGTTTGGGCACACCTGCCATGACCACCCGCGGTTTCACACAGGTACAAGCGCGCATGACCGCGCACCTGATTGCTGATGTGCTTGAAGCGCCCGATGATGCCGCACACATTTCCAAAGTGCGTGCCAAAGTGGCTGATTTGGTCGCGCCCTTTCCTGTGTATGGCGAATCGGTGTTGCATCCTTGACGCTTGGTCAGAGAAGAAGTCGTGTTTTTTAAGCAGTTCCGAATTCGATTCACTTTCTAAGGGAGTTCACATGGCTGGTCGTAATTTCTTGTTTGTCCCCGGTCCCACCAACATACCTGAGCGCGTCCAACGCGCCATGATGGTGTCGATGGAAGACCACCGCTCAGCCAACTTTCCGCACCTGACCCAGACCCTGTTGGCTGGGCTCAAGGACATCTTCCGCAGCAAAACCGGCACCCCTTTCATCTTCCCGTCCTCTGGCACGGGTTGCTGGGAGGCCGCACTGACGAACACCCTTTCCCCTGGAGACAAGGTGCTGGCAGCAAGGTTCGGTCAATTCAGCCACCTGTGGATCGACATGTGTCAGCGCCTGGGCTTGGATGTGCATATCGTCGAATGCGAATGGGGCACAGGCGTTCCCTTGCAACAGTTCGCCGACATTTTGAAAAGCGATACCCAGCATCAGTTCAAAGCCGTGTTGGCCTGTCATAACGAAACCGCCACCGGTGTCACTTCTGACATCGCTGGTGCGCGCGAAGCCTTGGACGATGCATCGCACCCCGCATTGTTGTTTGTCGATTGCGTGTCTTCTTTGGGCTGTATCGATTTCCGTTTTGACGAGTGGGGCGTGGACATGGCGGTCAGTGGCTCGCAAAAGGGTTTGATGCTGCCAGCTGGTTTGGGTATTTTGTGCGCCAGCGACAAAGCCTTGGCCATGCATGCAACAGCGCAACTCAAGCGCGCCTACTTTGACTTGCAAGACATGCTCAAAAGCAACGCCACGGGCTACTTCCCCTACACCCCGGCTTTGTCATTGATGTATGGGCTCAAAGAGTCCATGAATATGCTCAACGAAGAAGGCTTGGAGAATGTGTATGCCCGTCACCACTACCTGGCCGAAGGGGTTCGCGCGGCAGTGACCCAAGGCTGGCAACTCAAGCTGTGTGCGGCTGAAGCCAAGTGGTATTCAGACACGGTCACCGCCGTGATGCTGCCGCAAGGCATTGCCGGTACGGAAGTGATTGCCCGCGCCTATCACCGTTACAACCTGTCGTTGGGTGGCGGTTTGTCAAAAGTGGCGGGTAAACTGTTTCGCATTGGCCACTTAGGCGACATGAACGAGGTGCATTTGATGGCTGCGATCAATGGGGCTGAAATGGCCATGCTTGACTGTGGCGTTGCGCTGCAACCTGGCAGCGGCAGTGCCGCTGCGGGCGACTACTGGCGCCAGCATGCTGCACCCTTGGGTTTGGGTGCACCCGTCATCAACAAGGTCGAACATGCAAACCATAGTTTTTCTGGACAGGCAATCATTAAAGGCTGAGCTGCGCACGCCGTCGTTTGCGCACGCCTGGACCGAGCATGTGCAAACCCGACCCGATCAAGTGGTCGAGCGTTTGCAACAGGCGACCGTTGCCATCAGCAACAAAGTACCGATCCGCCGAGACACGCTGGCGCAACTGCCGAACCTCAAACTGATCGCCATGGCCGCGACAGGCTACGACGTGATCGACATTGACGCCTGTCGCGAGCGCGGTGTGGCTGTCGCCAACATCCGTAACTACGCGGTGCACACCGTGCCCGAACATGCGTTTGCCCTGATCTTTGCCTTGCGCCGCAACCTGTTGGCCTACCGCGAAGATGTTTTGAATGGGCGCTGGCAAAAAGAAGCGCAGTTTTGCTTTTTCGATTACCCGATCCGCGACTTGCATGGCAGCACCTTGGGTATCTTTGGTGAGGGTGTGTTGGGCCAAGCCACGGCCAAGATTGCACGGGCGTTGGGTATGAAAGTGCTGTTTGCCGACCATGCCCCACCCAAGGCCCCGGGCGTGGACTTTGTCCCAGCAGCGCAGGTGTTTGCTGAATCGGACATCATTTCATTGCACTGCCCCCTGACGCCGGACTCGCGCCATTTCATCGGTATGGCGCAGTTGCAGCAAATGAAGCCCAGCGCCTTGCTGATCAACACCTCGCGTGGCGGGTTGGTGGATGAGCAGGCCCTGAAGGTCGCCTTGGCAACTGGCGTGATTGCCGGTGCGGGTTTCGATGTGCTGAGTCAAGAGCCCCCGAAAGACGGCAACCCTTTGTTGGAAATTCGCTCATCCAATTTCATCTTGACACCGCACGTGGCCTGGGCGTCGCAACAAGCCATGCAGTTTTTGGCCGACCAACTGATCGACAACATCGAGGCCTTTGTCGCCAACCAGCCCCAGCACCTGGTGACCTAAAGCGCAGGCTCAGTCGGCGTCTTGGCCAGGCTTTTTCGCCAGCGCCATGGCGTACAAGGCGTTGCGGGGCGCGCCCGTGATCTGTGCGGCCAAGCGCACGGCTGTTTTGGTGGGCAATTCAACGAGCAACGCATCCAACACCCGCTCGGCCTCACCCAAGCCTGTCGTTGCCACCGCCAAGGGATGCAACACCAGCGCAAATTCGCCCTTGCATCGTTGCGGCGAGGCATCGAGCCAGGCGGGCAAGGCATCGGCCCGCATGACGGCCACCTCTTCAAACTGTTTGGTGAGTTCGCGCCCGACACTCAAGCGGCGCTCGCCCAAGACGGCCATGTCCTTGGCCACGGCTTGGATCCGGTGAGGGGCCTCTAAAAAAACCTGTGCCCGCGCCTCTTGTGCCATGGCTGCGATAGCGGTTTGACGCTCTTGCGCTTTGCTGGGCAAAAAGCCTGCAAACACAAATCCATCGCCGCTGCAGCCGCTCACGCTGAGCAAGGCGGTGATGCTGCTCGCACCTGGGATCGGCGATACCCTCAGGCCAGCGGCTTGCACCAAGGCGACCAAGCGCGCACCCGGATCGCTGATCGCTGGTGTACCTGCATCACTCAAATAGACCACCCGCTCGCCTTGTTGCAAACGCACAATCACTTGTTCGGCGGCGCTGGCTTCGTTGTGTTGGTGTACTGCCAGCCAAGCGTGGGCGGGTTTGTCAATGCCGTAGTTGTGCAGCAGGCTTTGGCTGTGGCGGGTGTCTTCGCAGGCCAGCAGATCGGCGCTGTGCAGCAGGTGCAGGGCCCGCAAGCCGATATCGGCCAGGTTGCCAATCGGCGTGGCCAACACATACAGACAGCCGCCGGGGTGGTCTTGGGTGGCACAGGCCGCTTGGACAGCCGTCAATACTGTTTCATAGCGAGGATTCAATGAACACCTTTCGGGCAACAACGGACAAAACCACCAAGCAACTCGGCGACGCAGCCGAGGACATGGCTTTGTTGCATTTGCAAGGCCAGGGCTACCGCTTGTTGGTGCGCAATTACCGCACACCCGGGCGTGGCGGCGGCGAGATCGACCTGATTGTGCGCGACCCCGATGGGACAGTGGTGTTTGTCGAGGTGCGACGGCGGCAAAGCGCCCGGCAAGGGGGTGCATTGGCCAGCATCGGCGCGGTCAAGCGCCAGCGCATTGTTTACGCTGCGCAGCACTACCTGCGGGCCTGGGGCCAGTGGCCGCCTTGCCGTTTTGATGTGGTGGTGGTGCAAGCCGGCGAGTTGCAGTGGCTGAAAGCGGCATTCACCGCGTAGAGCGCAGGCGACGGGCAAGCAATGACATCTTGCAAAGGTATGATCTTGCCATGTTAGAGCAACGCATTGAACAGCAGTTCATCGACAGCGCAGACTTGAAATACCAAGCCGCGCAAACTTTAAGCAAACCTTTGGCCGCCGCGGTTCAGGCTCTGCTGGCCTGTGTGACCAGCGGTGGCAAGGTATTGGTCTGTGGCAACGGCGGTTCAGCCGCTGACGCGCAGCATTTCGCTGCCGAGTTTGTGGGTCGCTTTGAGCGTGAGCGCCCGGAATTGGGAGCGATCGCCCTATCCACCGACTCCTCCATCCTCACCGCCATCGCCAACGACTATGGCTTTGAGCAGATTTTCTCCAAGCAAGTCAGGGCATTGGGGCAGCCGGGCGATGTGTTGCTGGCGATTTCCACCAGTGGCAACTCCCGCAACCTGCTCACAGCGATCGCTGCTGCCCATGAGCGCGAATTGACGGTGATTGCCTTGACCGGCAAGGGCGGTGGCAAGATCGGCCAGATCTTGCGTGAAACCGATGTGCATGTGTGTGTGCCGCACGACCGTACGGCGCGAATTCAAGAGGTCCATTTGCTGGCGCTGCACTGCATGTGCGACGGCGTGGACAGCCAGTTGTTGGGCGAACAGGAGACTCCAGAATGAAATCGAAAACCCTTATGACTTTCGGTGGTGCTGTGTTGTTGAGCTTGTCTTTGAGCGCTTGCGCGCCTTTGATGGTGGCGGGCTTTGCCGGTACCGCGATCGTGGCCAGCGACCGTCGCACCTCGGGCGCACAACTCGAGGACGAAACCATCGAGTTGCGCGGCTCGGCCCGTATCCGCGATGCCCTGGGCGCCAAAGCCCATGTCAACCTCACCAGCTTCAACCGCCAAGTGTTGCTGACCGGCGAGATCGCCAGCGAGCGCGACCGCCAGACCGTTGTTCAATTGGTGGAAAAAATCGAGAACGTGCGCAGCGTTGTCAATGAGTTGGCGATCACCCCGATTTCAAGCCTGGGCGAGCGCTCCAACGATCTGCTGATCTCCGCCAAGGTCAAGGGCAGCTTGGTCGACAGCCGTGATTTGTTTGCCAATGCCTTCAAAGTCGTCACTGAGCGTGGCACGGTCTACCTGATGGGCCGGGTCACCCTGCGCGAGGCCAACAGCGCGACCAATGTGATCCGCAATGTCAACGGGGTTAACAAAGTGGTGCGCGTGTTTGAAATCATCACCGAGGAAGAGCTGCGCAACCTGTTGCCGCCCCCGCCTGCTCCTGACAAGCCCGCCAACAGCAACCAACCCAAAAGCTGACAGCGCCAGCTGCCAACCCAAAGCCACCTGCGGGTGGCTTTGTGGTTTCAGCGCAGCCGCTTGACCAAGCTCGAGGTGTCCAAGCGGTTGCCACCCATGGCTTGCACATCCGCGTAAAACTGATCGACCAGCGCAGTCACTGGCACGCGAGCGCCGTTGCGCTTGGCCTCGTCGATCACCAGCCCCAGGTCTTTGCGCATCCAGTCCACGGCAAAACCGAAATCGAATTTATCCGCCACCATGGTTTTGCCCCGGTTGTCCATTTGCCAGCTTTGCGCCGCGCCTTTGCCAATCACCTCAAGCACCTGTTCCATCTGCAGGCCAGCTTTCATGCCAAACGCAATCGCCTCGGCCAGACCCTGCACCAGGCCTGCAATGCACACCTGGTTGACCATTTTGGTGAGTTGCCCGGCGCCACTCGCACCCATCAGGGTGACGGCTTTGGCGAAAGCCATGGCCACGGGTTTGATGCGCTCAAAAGCTGCCGTCTCGCCGCCGCACATGACGGTCAGCAGGCCATTGACCGCGCCGGCTTCGCCGCCAGAGACCGGCGCATCGACGAAATGCACGCCCAGGGCTTGTGCCTTGGCAAACAACTCGCGCGCCACATTGGCCGAGGCGGTGGTGTGGTCGACCAGCACCGAGCCTTTTTTCATGCCGCTGAATGCGCCATCGGCACCGAGCATGACCGCGCGCAAATCGTCGTCATTGCCAACGCAGCAAAACACCATGTCGGCGCCCGAGGCGGCTTCGCGTGGGGACGACGCGCTGGCCTGGCCGGGGAATTCGGCACACCACTCTTTGGCTTTGGTGGGGTTGCGGTTGTAGACCGTGACCCGGTGGCCGGCTTGTGCCAGGTGGCCAGCCATCGGGTAGCCCATGACGCCCAAACCAATGAAGGCAAGTCGAGTGGCGGTGACGGGATCGTGGTTTTTCGGGTTGATGCGAGGCATGTGTGAGGCTCCAGGTGGAAGGCTGGATCTTAGGGGCAATGGCTCAGCCGTGATGCAAGGCTTCGTCTGGCGAAACCAGCCCGCGTGAGACCAGCATCGACAGGCTTTGAGCCAGGGTCTGCATGCCGTGCTTTGCGCCGGTTTGCAGCACCGTGGGCAGTTGTGCGGTTTTGCTCTCGCGGATCAGGTTGCGCACCGCTGGCGTGGCATACAACAACTCATGGGCTGCGACCCGGCCTGTGCCGTCGGCCCTGCGGCACAAGGTTTGGGTCACCACGCCCAACAGCGACAAGCTCAGCTGCTGGCGCACCAGGGCCTTGTCGCTGCTGGGGAACACATCGACCAAGCGCTCCACCGCTTGCGTGGCGCTGCGGGTGTGCAAGCTGCCCAGGACCAAATGCCCGGTTTCGGCGGCTCTCAAGGCCAAGCGCACCGTGGGCAGGTCGCGCATTTCACCCACCAAGATCACGTCCGGGTCTTGCCGCAGCGCGGCCCGCAATGCCGTGTCAAAACCCGCGCTGTGGCCTGGCACGCTGCGCTGCTGCACCAAGCTGCGCTGGCTGGTATGCATGAATTCGATCGGGTCTTCCAAGGTGAGGATGTGCAGGGCTTGGGTGGTGTTCAGGTGGTTCACCAAGGCGGCCAAGGTGGTGGATTTGCCCGATCCGGTGGCACCGGTGACCAGCAACAAACCATGCGGATGCTTGACCCATTGTGGCAAGGGTGCGGGCGCACCCACCTCGTCCAAGCTGGGGATGAGCGCTGGGATGACGCGCCACACCGAGGACCAACCCCGCGCTTGGGCAAACACATTCACCCGAAACCGCCCCAAGCCTGGCCAATCGATCGCACAGTCATGGTCTTTTGCGCCAGCGGTGTGTGGCGATTGCATCTCACATGTGTTGTCAACCGGTTTGCCACCTGACCAGTGGGGCAAGGCCAGACACAAAAGGTCTTGCAGCTCGTTGGCCGACAGCGCTGAACATGGCAGGGTTTGCAGTTCGCCATGCACCCGCACCATGGGCGGCAGGCCTGCGCTCAGGTGCAGGTCAGAGCCACCCAAAGCCAGGGTCCGGGCGAGCCAGTGGTGCAGTGTTGTGGTCATGGTGGATCGGCTTGTTACAGTCCCATCATGGATGAATTGACCCAGCGGTATCAAGCAGTGCGTGCACGCATCACACAAGCGGTGTTGCAAGCGGGTCGCCCAACGCTTAGTGTGAAGTTGCTTGCTGTGTCCAAAACCTTTCCCGCCGATGCCGTCGCCGCTGTGGCCGCCTTGGGCCAGCGCGACTTTGGCGAAAACTATGTGCAAGAGGGCGTGGACAAAATCACAGCACTCCAAGGTATGGCCGGTTTGGTGTGGCATTGCATCGGCCCTTTGCAAAGCAACAAAACCCGTTTGGTCGCCGAGCATTTCGATTGGGTGCACAGCGTGGACCGCCTGAAAATCGCCCAGCGTTTGAGCGAGCAACGCCCCGCACACCTGCCACCTTTGCAAGTGTGTTTGCAAGTCAACATCGATGGCGG
>CAMCES010000046.1 GCA_945873925.1 Bordetella parapertussis | reverse complement strand
ATAATCGCGCCCATGCACACCCGATTCACCCAGGCCTTTGGCCTGTCCACCCCGATCGCCTTGGCCCCCATGGCCCTGGCCTCAGGCGGCGCACTCGCCGCCGCGTGTGCCCAGGCTGGCGCACTGGGCTTGCTCGGTGGCGGCTATGGCGAGCTGGCTTGGCTGCAACGCGAACACGCCCTGGCCATGTCCTTGTTGCCGCCCGAAGGTCTGCCTCGCTTGGGCTGCGGCTTCATCACCTGGAAGCTGGACGAAGACGCCAGCGCCTTGGACTGGTTGCTCGACCAAGCGCACACGCCTGCCGCGCTGATGCTCTCGTTTGGTGACCCGCGTCCCTATGCCGCGCGGTTGGCCGCACGCGGCGTGCCGCTGGTGTGTCAAATTCAACAAGTGGCGCAACTGCCGCTTTGCTTGGACGCCGGCGCAGCGGTGGTGGTGGCGCAAGGCGCGGAAGCCGGTGGCCACGGCATGAACGCCTTGGCGGGGCGCAGCACCTTCAGCTTCGTCCCCGAGTTGGCCGACGTCTTGGCCGCGCGATCGCCCGCCACGTTGCTCTTGGCCGCCGGCGGCGTCGCCGATGGGCGGGGCTTGGCCGCGGCGTTGGCCCTGGGCGCCGATGGGGTATTGATGGGCAGCCGTTTGTGGGCGAGTGCCGAGAGCTTGGCCGCACCTGGCGCGGTCGCCGCCGCGTTGCGTGCCACGGGAGACGACACCGCACGCAGCTCGGTGTTTGATGTGTTGCGGCGCAAGCAATGGCCTGCGCCATACGACTTTCGCGCCCTGCGCAATGGCTTGCACAGGCAGTGGGAATCACGGGTGGAGGAATTGCGTGAAGCGCCTGAAGCCGCGCGTGCCGACCATGCCGCGGGGGTGGCTGAGGGTGATTACGAGCGTGCCCATGTGACGGTCGGTGAGGCGGTGGGTTTGATGCACGACGCGCCAACCGCCGCGCAGGTGATTCAACGGATCACGCAGCAAGCCCAAGGCTGGTGACCGGCACGCGCGGCGCCAGCGCGCACATCAACTCGTAACCGACCGTGCCGGCGGCTGATGCCACCTCGTCAATCGACAGTGCTTCGCCCGTGCTGGCCTGACCCCACAGGGTGACCTCGCTGCCCAAGTCGGCTGGGGGCAAGTGGCTCAGGTCCACGCAGAGCATGTCCATGCTGACCCTGCCCACCGTCTGCGTGCGCACCCCCGAGACCAAGACCGGTGTGCCATTGGGCGCGTGGCGCGGATAGCCGTCGGCATACCCACAGGCCACCACGCCCAGGCGCATGGCGTGGGGCGCGGTAAAGATGCCGCCATAGCCCACCTCGTCCCCGGCTTGCAATTGCTGCACCCCGATGACCTGGCTGCGCAAGCTCATGGCCGGGCGCAAGCCCCAATCGGCTGCGCTGTGCAGCGGGTGGTCGGGCGAGCTGCCATACAACGCAATGCCGGGGCGCACCCAGTCGCCCAGCACCAGTGGGTTGTCACCATGGCGCAAAACCGCCGCACTGTTGGCCAGGCTGCGCTCGCCCGGCAGGTCGTGGCTGGTGGCTTGAAACACCTGCAGTTGCTGCGCCACACCCACCGCATCGTCGGCATGCGCGAAATGCGTGAGCAAGGAAATCTCATCGACTTGCGGCAAGGCATTGAGCCGCGCCCAGGCCGAGCGAAACCGCTCGGGCGCGAAACCCAGGCGGTTCATGCCACTGTTCATTTTCAAAAACACGCGCTGAGGTAATTGGGTTTTATGGCGGCTGAGCATGTCGATTTGCGCTTCGTTGTGCACCACATGCCACAGGTCCAGGCGCGAACACAACTCGAGGTCGCGCTGCTCAAACACCCCCTCGAGCAACAGGATCGGGCCGCGCCAATCCAAGTCGCGCAGGGTCTGCGCTTCATGCAAATCGAGCACCGCAAAGCCATTGGCGCCACGCAGGGCGGCAAAGGCGCGGGCCAGGCCATGGCCGTAGGCGTTGGCTTTCACCACGGCCAAAACGCGTGCATCGGGAGCGGCTTGCTGCATGCGCGCCAAGTTATGACGCAGCGCTTGGGTGTGTATCAAAGCTTGGGTGGGACGGGCCATGCAGGCATTGTCGCAGGCCCCAAAGGGGTGCAAATGGCGTGATATAACCAGCCACGCTTTGTGAGCGACAAGTCGCTTGACCCCCTTTTTTCTCCCACCCCTTTGCCCGCTTTATTGAACTTGAATACCTAAACATGAAGCGCGGTTTCTACACCATCATGGCAGCCCAGTTTTTCAGCTCCTTGGCTGACAACGCCTTGTTTGTGGTGGCGGTGGAAATGATCAAAACCACGGGTGGCGCTGAATGGCAACGCGCCGCCTTGGTACCGATGTTTGCCTTGTTTTACGTGGTGCTCGCGCCCTTTGTCGGCGCCTTTGCCGACTCCCGCCCCAAGGGCGAAGTGATGTTCATGAGCAACGGCATCAAAGTGGTGGGTTGCTCGATGATGCTGTTTGGCTTGCACCCCCTGTTGTCCTATGCCATTGTCGGCTTGGGGGCGGCGGCTTATTCCCCTGCCAAATACGGCATCCTCACCGAGTTGCTGCCGGCTTCTTTGTTGGTCAAAGCCAATGGCTGGATCGAAGGCCTGACGATCGCCTCGATCATTTTGGGTGTGCTTTTGGGTGGTCAATTGGTGGGGCCACACATCGCGTCTTTCTTGCTGTCGCTGGACCTGCCGTTGATCGAATTGGGCATCGACACCCCACCTGAAGCGGCCATTTGCATGATTGTTTTGCTCTACGGTCTGGCGGCTTGGTTCAACACCCGCATTCCCCAAACCGACGCGCCCTTGATACCGATGCACAGCGACAAAGCGCACAGCCTGGCGTACAACCTGGTTGCCTTGGCGCCCGATTTCTGGCGTTGCAACCTGCTCTTGTGGCGCGATCGCTTGGGACAAATATCCTTGGCCACCACCACTTTGTTTTGGGGCGCCAGTGGCAACCTGCGCTACATCGTGCTGGCTTGGAGCGCGGTTGCACTGGGCTACAGCACCACGCAAGCGTCTTCCTTGGTTGGGGTGATTGCGATTGGCACCGCGGTTGGTGCGGTGATCGCTTCCATGCGCATGCGTTTGCATGACGCGCCACGGCTCATGCCTTTGGGTATTGCCATGGGACTGCTGGTGCTGGGCATGAATTTCATCGACAACGTTTGGTTGGCCGCGCCTTTGTTTATCTTGCTGGGTGGTTTGGGTGGGTTTTTGGTGGTGCCCATGAACGCGCTGCTGCAACACCGAGGACACAACCTGATGGGTGCGGGCCGCTCGATTGCCGTGCAAAATTTCAATGAACAGGCCTGTATCTTGGCGCTCGGCGCCCTTTACGCCTTGGCCACCAGCTGGGGTTTGAGTGCGTTTGGGGCCATCGTCGGGTTTGGCCTGCTGGTCGCGGGTTTCATGTGGCTGACGCAACGCTGGCACAGCCACAACTGTGTGGCGCACCGTGAAGAGGTGGAGCGGTTGATGGACATCGCCCGCCGCGATCCAGGTCACCACTGAGCGATGGCAGTGCCTGCCCTGGGCCCGGTGCTGGGCTTGCTGTTCAATGCATTGGTGTTTGGTGTGTCTTGGTGGCCTTTGCGCGAGATGCAAGCCCTGGGACTGCATCCCCTGTGGGCGACTGCGCTGATGTACGCCTTGGCCTTGACGCTGACGCTGGCCTGGCAACCCCGCGCCTGGCTTGGTCTGTGGCGCCACCCGATGCTTTGGTGGCTTTTCCTGGCCTCTGGATTGACCAATGTCGGCTTCAATTGGGCGGTAACGCTGGGCGATGTGGTGCGCGTGGTGCTGCTGTTCTACACCATGCCTGCTTGGTCTGTGTTGCTGGCTTGGTGGTTGCTGGGAGAACGTCCCACCCGCATGGCCTTGCTGCGTTTATTGTTGGCATTGGTGGGGGTGGCGCTTGTCTTGAAAACACCGGACACGCCTTGGCCACTGCCCTCCTCGTTGTTTGATTTTTTGGCGCTGCTCGGCGGCGCCAGCTTTGCGCTCAACAATGTGTTGTTGCGCAAACTGGCCTGGGTGCCCGAGGCCTCGCGCATGAGCGCCATGTTTGCCGGCGGCATGCTGATCACCGCCTTGACCGGTATCGTCGCTTTGCCTTTTGGTTGGGTGGGTCTGCCCCATGACATGGGCTGGATCGGATATGCCCTGGGCTTGGGCTTGTGCATGTTGGCGTCTAACCTGAGCTTGCAATATGGGGCCGCGCGGTTGCCAGCGGCCACCACCGCCTTGGTGATGTTGTCGGAAATCGTGTTTGCCACGGTCACCTCGGTGGCCTTGGGGGCGGCCGAGTTGAGTGACCGCAAACTCTGGGGCGGCTTGCTGATTGTGTTGGCCGCGGTTTTAGCGACAATGCCCTCACGCCTTCAGGAGAAACCATGAGCACTGTGTACGATTTTCATGCCAACACGATCGACGGTCGGGATGTCGCTTTGTCGGATTTCAAAGGCCAAGTGCTGTTGATCGTGAACACCGCCAGCGCTTGCGGTTTCACGCCCCAATTCGAAGGCCTTGAAACCTTGCACCAAACCCTGGGGCCCAAAGGCTTGGCGGTCCTGGGGTTTCCTTGCAATCAGTTTGGCAGCCAAGACCCGGGCAGCAACGATGAGATAGGCGCGTTTTGCCAAAAGAACTATGGCGTGAGTTTTTCGATGATGGCCAAGGTCAATGTCAACGGCCAAGATGCCCATCCCCTCTTCCAATGGCTTAAAAACCAAGCGCCTGGTCTGTTGGGCAGCGAAGGCATCAAATGGAACTTCACCAAGTTTTTGGTCAACCGCCAAGGCCAAGTCATCAAGCGCTACGCGCCACTGGACAAACCGTCTGCGATCGCTGCTGATATTGAAGCGGCTTTGGCCTCAAACGGGTGACAGATCAGTGGGCTAGCAAAGCCTGGTCCAGCACTTCCACCCAATGCCGCACCGGTACATCGGTGCCGCTTTGCAGGTGGGTGATGCAGCCGATGTTGGCGCTCATGATGACGCTGGCTTGGATCTCAGCCAGGTGACCGAGCTTGCGGTCGCGCAGCTGGCTGGCGATGATGGGTTGCAATACGCTGTATGTGCCGGCCGAGCCGCAGCACAAATGCGCATCAACGCTGGCCACACGTACCTTGAAGCCCAGGGCACTGAGCTGGGTCTCGACACCGCCTTTGAGTTGCTGGCCGTGTTGCAAGGTGCACGGCGGGTGAAACGCCAATTGCCCCTGAGCTTGGGCTTGTTCAGGGCGAATGCGCTCTTGCAGCGTGGGCATCAAGTGAGGCAACAACTCGCTCAAGTCTTGGGTAAGTTGGCTGATGCGGGAGGCTTTGTCGGCGTAGGCCGGATCGTGGCGGAAAATATGGCCATAGTCTTTCACCGTGACGCCGCAGCCCGAGGCGTTCATCACGATCGCTTCGACGCCTTGGGCGAGGTGCGGCCACCAGGCGTCGATGTTGTTCTTCATTTGGACATGGGCCGCGTCTTGGTCGTTCAGGTGAAATTTCACACCACCACAACAGCCCGCCAGTGGCTCGACGATGGTTTGGATGCCACAGGCATCGAGCACCCGCGCGGTGGCGGTGTTGATGTTGGGGCTCATGGCGGGTTGCACACAGCCCGCGAGCATCAAGACCTTGCGTGCATGGGTCTGGGTCGGCCAGGCGCCTGCACGGCGGCGCTCGGGCACCTTGGCTTGGAGAGCCGACGGCAACATGGCGCGCACGCTTTGGCCCAGCTTCATGGCTGGGGCAAACAAGGGCGAGGACAAGCCCTCTTTCAAGGCCCAGCGCACGGTTTGCTCAGCGGCAGGGCGCGGCACTTTTTCATCAACCAGCTTGCGGCCAATGTCGACCAAGTGGCCGTATTCCACGCCGCTGGGGCAGGTGGTTTCGCAGTTGCGGCAGGTCAGGCAGCGGTCCAAGTGCAGCTGGGTGTCGCGGGTGGGTGCCACACCTTCCAAGACCTGTTTGATGAGGTAGATGCGGCCACGCGGCCCGTCCAACTCGTCGCCGAGCAATTGGTAGGTCGGGCAGGTGGCGGTGCAAAAACCGCAGTGCACGCATTTGCGCAAGATCGCCTCGGCTTCCAGGCCGTCGGCGGTGTTTTGGTATTCGGGGGCGAGGTTGGTTTGCATACGGCTGCTCAGAAAAGGCCCAGACGCCCGGTGTTGAACACACCCTGGGGGTCAAACTGCTGTTGGAGTGCGCGTTGGATACGCTGCTGTGGGGGTGGCAAAGGGTGAAACACTGGCACCTGTGGTTGCCTGCCGGTCTGGGCGGGGCGGAACAAGCTGGCGTGACCGCCCGCGGCTTGCGCGGCTGCGCGCAACTCGGCCGCTGCGCTGTCGGGCGCCCACAGCCAGCGCAATCCGCCATGCCATTCGATGTAAGGCGCATAAGGGAGGCCCAGCACAGGCGCGGTTTGAGGCAGGCTCAGGCGCCACAACGCGTGCTCAGCCGAGGGCGCCTTGAAAAACGCCAAGCTTTGCTCGCGGCAGGCTTGCCAATCCCTCGCGGCTTGTGGTGTGTCCATCCGCTTGGCGCTGCCGCCCACGGCGTGCACGTCGGCGATCATGCGCGGACAGGCCAACTCGACCGCTGCGACCGCGCCGCGCAAACGCACGAACAACAGGTCTTGCGCCGGTAGCGCGGTGCTGTCGTGCACCCAAGCGCTGGCGTTGAGTGGCAGGGCTTGCCCGCCCCAGCGGTGCAGCAGCGCCAAGGCATCGTGCTGCGAAAGCGTGCATTGCAAGGTCGCTTCTTGTGGCGCGACCGGCAAGACCTTGAGGGAAAGCTCGGTGAGCAAACCCAAGGTGCCCATGCTGCCTGCCATGGCGCGGGAGACGTCATAGCCCGCCACGTTTTTCATGACCTGGCCGCCGAAGGTGAGCGATTCGCCCAAGCCATTGAGCATTTGCACACCCAACACATGGTCACGCACGCCGCCCACGCTGGCGCGGCTCGGTCCGGCCAAACCCGCCGCGACCATGCCACCCACCGTGGCGGAGGCGCCAAAGTGAGGGGGCTCGTAAGCGAGGGATTGGCCTTGGTCTGACAGCAAGGCTTCGAGCTCGCGCAAGGGCGTACCCGCCTTGACCGTCACCACCAGTTCGCTGGGCTCGTAACTGACCACGCCCGACCAGGCACAGGTGTCGAGCAACTGCGCCGGGCGGTGTGTGTCACCGTAAAAATGCTTGGTGTTGCCACCTTGAATGCGCAAGCGCTGCCCACGGGCTTGCGCATCCCGGATACGGTCTTGGAAATCAGAAACCACACACACCTTTACTTGGCGATGACCCGCACCATTTCCAAACACTTGTTGGAATAGCCCCACTCGTTGTCGTACCAGGACACCACTTTGACAAAAGTGCTGTCCAAGGCGATGCCTGCGTCCGCGTCGAACACCGAGGTGCAAGGCTCGCCACGGAAGTCGGTGGCCACCACTTTGTCTTCGGTGTAGCCGAGCACGCCCTTCAAAGCACCCTGGCTTTGCGCTTTCATTTCGGCGCAGATCTCGGCATAGCTGGCGGGCTTTTCCAACTCAACAGTCAAGTCCACCACCGACACATCAGAGGTGGGCACGCGGAAAGACATGCCAGTGAGTTTTTTGTTGAGCGCGGGGATCACCACGCCCACCGCCTTGGCGGCACCGGTGCTGGAAGGGATGATGTTTTCCAAAATACCGCGGCCCCCGCGCCAGTCTTTGTTGGACGGGCTGTCCACGGTTTTTTGGGTGGCGGTGGCGGCGTGCACCGTGGTCATCAAACCGCGCTTGATGCCCCATTTGTCGTTCAACACCTTGGCCACCGGGGCCAGGCAGTTGGTGGTGCAAGAGGCGTTGGACACAATGGTTTGACCGGCATAGGTGGTGTGGTTCACGCCATACACAAACATCGGCGTGTCGTCCTTGGAAGGCGCGGACAGCAACACTTTGTTGGCGCCTGCGGCCAGGTGTTTTTCAGCCGTGGGTTTGTCCAAAAACAGGCCGGTGGCCTCGATCACCACGTCTGCACCGATCTCGCCCCATTTCAATGCAGACGGGTCGCGCTCTTGGGTCAGACGAATTTTTTGACCGTTGACGATCAGGTTGCCGCCCTCGACAGACACCTCGCCCTTGAAGCGACCATGCACGCTGTCGTACTTGAGCATGTAGGCCAGGTAATCGGGCTCCAACAAATCGTTGATGCCGACGATGTCAATGTCGTTGAAGTTTTGCACAGCGGCGCGAAACACCATACGCCCGATGCGTCCGAATCCGTTGATGCCTACTTTGATGGCCATGATTTGTCTCTTTCTTTGCTTTCTGGTTTTGGATGAGGGGGCTTGGCTTGGGCGAAACAAGCAACGGCGTTCACTGGGTCAGCAACACCTTGAGCACGGTGTCAGCCACATTCTTCGGTGTGAAGCCAAAGTGCTCGAACAACACCGGTGCGGGCGCACTCTCGCCATAGGTGTCGATGCCAACCACGGCCGACACGCCGTATTTCCACCAGCCATCGGTCGAGCCCATTTCCACCGCGATACGGGGGATGCCTTTGGGCAACACGACCGATTTGTAGGCCACGCTTTGGCGGTCAAAGGTGGTGGTGCTGGGCATGGAGACCACGCGCACCGCGACCTTGTGTTCGGCCAGCAGGGCTTGCGCCTTCATGGCCAGTTGTACCTCGGAGCCGGTGGCGATGAGGATCGCCTGGGGTTTTTTGTTCAGGCCGACTTCTGAGGGCTCGGCCAGCACATAGGCGCCCTTGTTGATCGCGTCCAGGCCGCTGGCGTCCTTGGCTGCGCTGTCGCCCTTGGGCAAGTAGGGCAGGTTTTGGCGGCTCAACAGCAGCGCGGTAGGCCGGTTGGTGTTTTGCAAAGCCACGGCCCAAGCGACGGTGGTCTCGGCGGTGTCGGCGGGACGCCAAACATCCAAGCCAGGGATCAGACGCAAAGAGGCCGCGTGTTCGATGGACTGGTGGGTCGGGCCGTCTTCGCCCAAACCGATGGAGTCGTGGGTGAACACATGCACCACGCGTTGCTTCATCAGCGCGGCCATGCGGATCGCGTTGCGTGAATAGTCTGAGAAAGTCAGGAAGGTGCCGCCGTAGGGAATGAAGCCGCCATGCAGCGTGATGCCGTTCATGATGGCGGCCATGCCGAACTCGCGCACACCGTAGTTGATGTGGCGGCCACCGTGGCCGTGCTCGTCTTTCACCACATTGCCCGCCAAGTCAACGCGCAGGTTGGGCGTGGATTGAGTGTTGGTCAGGTTCGAGCCCGTCAAGTCAGCGCTGCCGCCCAGCAATTCGGGGATGGCAGCGGTCAAAGCCTCCAAGGCCAGTTGGCTGGCCTTGCGGCTGGCGACGGTTTCGGCCTTGGTGTTGGCCGCCACCACCGCGTCTACCACGGTTTGGTGGAAGTTTTTCGGCAGATCGCCCGCCATGCGGCGCTTGAACTCGGTGGCCAAGGCGGGATGGGCAGCAGCGTAGGCGGTGAACTGGTGGTTCCAGTGGTCTTCAGCTTTGGCACCTTTGTCTTTGGCGCTCCAGTCGTCATAGACCTCGGTGGGCACCACGAACGGCGCATGGGGCCAATGGATGGCCGCGCGGGTCAGCGCAATTTCCTCGGCGCCCAAGGGCTCGCCGTGGGCCTTGGCGGTGTCGACACGGTTGGGACTGCCTTGGCCGATGTGGGTTTTGCAAGCAATGAGTGTGGGCTTGTCCGCGCTGTGCTTGGCGGTGGCGATGGCGCGGCTGACCGCTTGCACATCATGGCCGTCGACGCTAACCACATTCCAGCCATAGGCCTTGAAGCGAGCCGGAGTGTCGTCGATGAACCAGGGCGTGACCTTGCCGTCAATGGAAATGCCGTTGTCGTCGTACAAGGCGATCAGCTTGTTGAGCTTCCACGCGCCGGCCAAGGCGCAGGCCTCGTGGCTGATGCCCTCCATCATGCAACCGTCGCCCATGAACACATAGGTGTGGTGGTTGACGATGTCATGGCCGGGACGGTTGAACTCAGCGGCCAGGCATTTTTCGGCCAGTGCCATGCCCACCGCATTGGTGATGCCTTGGCCCAAGGGGCCGGTGGTGGTTTCCACGCCAGGGGTGATGCCCACCTCGGGGTGACCAGCGGTTTTGCTGTGCAGCTGGCGGAAGTTTTTCAGCTCGCTCATGGGCAGGTCGTAGCCGGTCAGGTGCAACAGCGCATAAATCAGCATCGAGCCGTGGCCATTGGACAGCACGAAGCGGTCGCGGTCGGCCCAGTGCGGGTGCTGAGGGTTGTGTTTGAGGTGCTCGCCCCACAAAGCCACCGCGATGTCGGCCATGCCCATGGGCGCGCCGGGGTGACCGGAGTTGGCATGCTGAACAGCGTCCATTGCCAGTGCACGAATAGCACTGGCCATTTGTTGGGGGTTGGCCATGGAGAAGGCTCCGATCAGATAGGTTGGGGTGAGTCTGCTATTTTAGCCAGACGCTGGCTACACTTATCGGCTTGAACAAGCCCAACCGATCAAGTCCACCGCCATGTGTTGTGTCAACCCGTGTGCCCGCCAGCCCAGACACCTCTGACGGCGGTACAGTGGCTTTTCGCGCCCAGGCCATGTTGCTGGCAGCCGGTCGTGGTGAGCGTATGCGGCCACTCAGCGACAGCATTCCGAAACCGTTGCTCGCGGTGCACGGCAAGCCCTTGCTCTGGTATCCATTGCGCTCGCTGGCTGCAGCGGGTGTCAGGTCGGCGGTGATCAACACCGGCTGGTTGGGTGATCAGCTTGAGCCCGCGTTTGGCAGTCAGTTGTTTTTCCCGCCCACTCCAGGCCATGCTGGCGGCGACCCATCGGGCAAACCGCTGGCCCTGCGCTACTCGCACGAAGGGCGGGGCGCGGGCGAGGCCCTGGAAACCGCTGGCGGCATCGTGCGCGCCTTGCCACTGCTGGCAGATGTGTTTTGGGTGGCGGCCGGTGATGTGTTTGTGCCGGACTTTGCGTTTTCCATGACGGACTTTGAGCGCTTCACCGCCAGCCCGCATTGGGCGCACATCTGGCTGGTGCCCAACCCAGCGCACCACCCAGGCGGTGACTTTGGTTTGTCTGCTGAGGGTTTGGCGGTGAATCCGCCTAAAGAAGATGCAACCGCCAAACCTGCATTTGACTCGACAGCAACTTCTCAAGCTTGCGCCTCCAGCTCCGGTGCATTTGCATCATCTCACGTGCCCGGCCCGCTCTACACCTTCAGCACGATCGCACTTTACAAACGGGCGTTCTTTGAAGCTGATTGGTGCGACATACCCGCTGGCAACCCGCAAGGCGTGAAAGCGCCGCTGGCGGCCATGCTGCGCGCCGCCATGGACCAGGGCTTGGTCAGCGCGTCCTTGTATCAGGGGCGCTGGGTGGATGTGGGCACGCCCGAGCGCTTGGCGCAACTCAACACATGACGCAGGGGCATGGGTACCGCGACCCTCGGCGATGCCCACCCCCTCCTACAATCTCGTGATGACACTTGTTTATGCACAACGCCGCGCCGCTTTGGCCGCCCAATTGGGCGCGGGCGGCGTCGCCATCATCCCGACCGCGCCTGAGCGTGCGCGCAACCGCGACAGCGACTTCCCGTACCGCCACGACAGCTACTTTTTCTATTTGACCGGCTTCACCGAACCCAAAGCCTGGTTGGTGATTGCGGCCAACGGCCAAACCACTTTGTTTTGCCAGCCCAAGGACTTGGAGCGCGAGATTTGGGATGGGATCCGCTTGGGGCCAGAGGCTGCCCCCGCGGCTCTGGGTGTGGATACGGCGCATTCGGTGACCGAACTCAACAAGGCGCTTCCCGCGCTCTTGGAAAACCAAACCACGGTTTGGTTTCCGTTTGCTACCCATGAAGGTTTGACCAGTCAGATCGATGGCTGGTTGTCCAAGGTGCGCGCCGCAGCCCGTATGGGCGTGTCCTGCCCCTCGGCGCAACAAGACCTGTGCGTCTTGTTGGACGAGATGCGCTTGGTCAAAGACGCGCATGAACAAGACACCATGCGCCGCGCCGCCGCCATCAGCGCCGCCGCCCATGGGCGGGCGATGCAAACCTGCGCCCGCATGCTCGCTGCAGGCCAAGACCTGCGTGAATTCCATTTAGAAGCCCAGTTGCTGCATGCATTTCGAATGCACGGCTCGCAATTCCCCGCCTACACCTCGATCGTCGCCGCCGGCGCCAACGCTTGCGTGTTGCATTACCGCGCTGACGCGGCACCGATTCGCCAAGGCGAGTTGGTGTTGATCGATGCGGGCTGTGAGCTCGATGGCTACGCCTCGGACATCACCCGCACCTTTCCCGCCAACGGCCAATTCACTGGACCACAAAAAGACCTGTACCAAGTGGTGCTCAACGCCCAGCATGCCTCGGTAGCCGCCACCAAAGCAGGCGCGCGCTTCAACGACCCACACGAGGCCGCTTTGCGCGCCCTGTCGCAAGGCTTGCTCGACCTCGGCTTGCTCAGCCACCAGAGGCACGGCAGCTTGGATGATGTGCTGGAGAAGAAAGCCTATTTCCCTTTTTATATGCACCGCACCAGTCACTGGCTGGGCATGGACGTGCACGACTGCGGCAGCTACCTCGAACCCGGCGAGGCCAGCACCGCGCCGCCCAAGGCCGACCCGCTCACCGGCATGATGGTGCAGCCGCGACCTAGCCGCGTGATGCACCCCGGCATGGTGTTGACCCTGGAGCCGGGCTTGTATGTGCGCCCGGCAGACGATGTGCCGCCAGCGTTTTGGAACATCGGCATCCGCATCGAAGACGATGCCATCGTGACCGCGACCGGCTGCGAGCTGATCACCCGGGACGTGCCCGTGGAAGTCGCCGAGATTGAAGCGCTGATGCGCGACTGAAGCCCTCGTCGCTGGTTTTTTCAAGCCATGACCCGTCTGGTCATGGCAAGTGCAAGGTGTATGCTCAGGAAAAAATCCTGGTCTGTCGATGCATATACTTTCCTGTCTTATCTGGGCCTGTGCTCTGTTGTCGGCCCTAATGCCTGTCACCCAGACACATGCCGAAACCCTGCTGTGGGGCGGGCGACCTGAATTTGGGCTCGAACTTGAGCAAGAAAAAACCCCCGACAAACTTGGCGTGACCCACTCGATCACCTACATCCCCAGCCTGTCCTTCCCCGACGGACCGGTCAACCGCTTCGACCTGCTGATCATGGACGAGCGCGAAAAGGACCTGTCCTCTGGCGTGAGTGACACCACCAGGGTCAGCAAACTCGCGGTGCG
>CAMCES010000045.1 GCA_945873925.1 Bordetella parapertussis | reverse complement strand
GTGTCCAAGAGCAGCGGTGCGACGAGCACGGTCTCTACTGTCAATCTGGTCGAAAACGCCAAGGCCGACTTCAAACCCTTGGGCAAAGACGACCTGATGATCAACGGTGTGAAAATCCGTCCCACCACCAGTGCGGATGACGAGTTTTCCGATTCGCCCGCCACCAGCAATGACCGCAGCGCCAGTGCCATCGCCATTGCCAACGCCATCAACGCCCAAACCCCCATCACCGCCGTTCGCGCTCAGGCCAAAGGCCCAGAGATCAAAGGCTCGGTCACCCAAACCACCTTACCAGTGCTGGCCACACCCACACTGCAGTCCTTGTATTTGAATGGTGTCGAGGTGCAAGTTGAGTTTGTGCAAAACGAAACCGGCACGGCCAGACGCACCAAGGTGGTTGAGGCCATCAATCAGCGCACCGGGCAGCATGGCGTGACCGCCACGGACAACGGCAACGGTGTCAGCCTGGTTTCTGACGGCCGCAACACGTCGGTCTGGTTCAACTCAAACGTCAAAGACCTGTCGGCCGCCAATTTCGGTTTGGACCAAGGCGGTGCGGTCAAGCAAGTCTCACGCATCAACATCGCGGGCACAGTGGCCACCACCGATTCCGCATCCGTTGTGATCAATGGTGTGACCATCACTTCTGCCAATTCTTCGGGTACAACCGCAGCCTTATTGGCAACTGCATTAGAGACCGCCATCAATGATGCCATCACGGCAGGCACCATCAAAAATGTGAGTGTTTCCCGCACCGCTGGCGTGTTGGACATTACCTCGAGTGTGGCTGGTTCGCCGTTTGAACTGATTGGTTCAAAAGTCATCAACAGTTCGGTGGCCACCGCTGCCACCATGGCTTTGGACACCGTCACGGCCAATGATTTTGGCAACACCCAGGTCACCGGTATCCGTGACGCCACCGCCACCAGCACCACGGCACGCACGCTTTACGGCACGGTCAGCATGATTGCGCAAGCACCGCAAATGCCTGGTTTGCCGGTGCCCATCGGCGCCCCCCCGTCAGAGCTGGAGAAACTCCTGCGCGCCAATGGCAAACCGTTTCTGGTGAGCGCCGGTGACGACGGTTTTGGGGTCAACAGCAATTTCTCTGTGCTGGGCTTTCAGGAAGGCACTTTTGGCGGCCGTTCCAGCTCCGACATGGATCCCCCCAAAGTCGGGCGACTGGCTTTCCAAGTCGGCGCATCGGCCAACCAGCTGATCACGATTGATTTGGCTGACTTTGGCAAGGGTGGCCCGATCACCGGTGAGATCACGGGCGACGTCGATTTGAATGTCGAGTCCCGCTCGGTGCGCATCAACACCCGCGAAGGTGCCAGTGCGGTGCTGTCCAAATTGGATGCAGCCATGGACCAAGTCAATGCCACCCGCGCCACCATGGGTGCGGTGATGAACCGCCTCGAACACGTCATCAGCAACTTGTCCAACGTGTCGATGAACATGTCTGCTTCACGCAGCCAAATCGAAGATGCCGACTATGCGTCTGCATCCACCGAATTGGCGAAGAACCAGATCATGCAGCAAGCAGGCACAGCGGTGCTGGCCCAAGCCAACACCAGCCAACAGTCGGTGCTGAAGCTCTTGGGTGGTTGATGAACCATGGGGCCTGAACCGTCCATCCAATCGCCCGACTGCTGGCAATGCAGGTACTTTGCCATCAGCTGGGACCCTCGCAACCCCTACAGCTGCAAGTTGATGGGGTTCAAGAGCCGCATGGTTCCCTCTTTTGAGGTGTTCAGAGCGGACGGCCACCCTTGCCGTGGCTTCACCCCCAAGGCAATCGCGCCACAAGCCATGCCAGCAGGGGTGACCTCCAAAACCGTCACTGGCGTATCCAAATACGTTTGAGCACGCTGGTGCACGGCTGTCGAAATGCCGACCCAAGCGTTATTTAGTACCTTTAAAAGGTTTTTAAATCGGTTAAAAATATTCTTAAAGTATTCAATATATAAGTTGGCACATGCATTGCTTATTAATCAGACCTTTGTTACTGGTTGATCAATGTGAAACCTACCACTGTTAACGCCCTTCAAGCCGTCTGGTTGGACCCTTTTTGTCCACTGGGTGAGGTCGAACGAACCCAGCTGAATGCACATGGTATTGAACTCAATGCCATCAACACCTTGGGTGACCTGACCTTGGCCTTGCGTCGCGCCCATGTGCTGGTGATCCGTTTGGGGGACAGCGCTGAACTGCTGCGTGAAGTGCAAACGCTGATTGGTCAGTTGGGCTTTAACGTGCCTGTGATTTGTCGGGTTGAGCGTCGCCGCATGGAAGTGGCGGTGGACGCCATGCGTTACGGCGCTTTGCATGTGCTGCCCACCGACGAGTGGGGTCAAGCTGCCTGGCACTTGGCCACAGAGAGCCTGAGTCTTGAAAAACACAAGCCCCGCAGCTTTGTGTTTGTCGACCCGATCAGCCAACACCTGTTGGCCCTGGCCCAACGCGTGGCGCAAACCGAAGTCACGGCTTTGTTGGTTGGCCCAACGGGTGCGGGTAAAGAAGTTTTGGCCCGCGTGCTGCACGAATCCTCCGCACGTGCCAAAGGCCCGTTCGTGGCGTTGAACTGCGCGGCCTTGCCCGAGCACCTGATTGAAGACATGTTGTTCGGTCACGAAAAGGGCGCGTTCACAGGCGCCCACAAAGACCACAAAGGCTTGTTCGAACAAGCCCATGGCGGTACCGTGTTTCTGGATGAAATTGGCGAGATGCCGATTCACTTGCAGGCCAAGCTGCTGCGCGTGTTGCAAGAGAAAAAACTCAACCGTTTGGGTGGCGAAGCTTCGATCGATTTGGATGTGCGGGTGATTGCCGCTACCAACAAAGATTTGCGCCAAGCCATTGAAGCGCGTGAATTCCGCGAGGACTTGTATTTCCGCATCAGCACTTTCCGATTGCGCATCCAACCCTTACGCGAACGCCCAGGCGACATCGTTCCTTTGGTGTTGCAGTCTTTGGCACGCCATGCCAAGGGCAATGTACCCTTGAGTTTGAGCAGCGATGCCCAAGCACTGCTCCAGCAATACCCTTGGCCGGGCAATGTGCGTGAGCTTGAAAACGTGGTGCAACGTGCTGTCGTGTTGTGCAATGGCCGAGTGGTGACACCAGCCCATTTGATGTTTGACGAAGCGCAAGGCCATACCGATCTGGACCATGCCGCGCCAGCGTCGATGGCGATCACCGCAGATCCACTGCAGATGCCCATCAGCGCGGGCAGCGAATTCACCCCGCCTTCTGCCGACAGTTTCACCATGCCGATGCACAGCGAAGTCCATATCCTTCCCCCGGCCGATTTGTTCTCAGCGGTCAAAGCCAGTGAACACCAAGTCATCGTGGCCGCGATCCAAGCCAGCGACAGCCGTGTCGAAGCCGCTAAAAAGTTGGGCATCAGTCCCCGAACGCTTCGCTACAAGTTGGCGCAGCTGCGCGAGCGTGGCATGGACCTGGCCACTGCGGCTTGATTGAGGAGCAGCAAGCATGATCGACAGCATTTCAGGCAACAGCGTCAATTCGATGATGGAGACCATCCGTGCCTACCAACAAAAGGCGGCCGGCGGTTTAGACCAGGTCAATATCCAGCCCCCACAAGTCTTGGACATCCAAGCCCCCAAGGTTGAACTGCCCAATTTCACCGAGTCGGTCAAAAACCTGCTCGACAAAGTCAATGAGACCCAGATCAAGTCCAGCAATTTGCAAGAAGCCTACCAACGTGGCGAAGACGTGCCCCTGACCGATGTGGTTTTGGGCATGCAGAAATCATCCCTGGCGTTTGAAGCGACCTTGCAGGTCCGCAACAAAGTGCTGCGGGCGTATGAAGAAATCATGAACATGCCGGTTTAACTTTTTAAGAGAACACCATGGCCACCGCAAGCGCAACACTCAATACTCCTGTCAGCCTGGGCAACAATGCCTTGACCACCACCGATTCAGACACCGGATCGCGAGCCTCTGCTGGTTCGGCGATCACGGCTCGACCGATAGGCAGCTCGGCACTGAGCGACCCCATGGGCATGATCCGCGACATGGTGCGTCAACCGTCGGTGCGCAAAGTCCTGCCGATCGTGGTGATCCTGATGGTGGTCGCCGCCTTTGGCTTGGCCTCGATGTCCATGAAAACGCCGCCGATGCGCGCACTGACCATGATGCTGCCCGAAGCGGACAAGCAGTTGGCGATCGAGACCTTGAAAACAGGCAACTTCAGTCCCGAGATCGACAACAACACCGGGCAGATCATGGTGCCCGCTGACAAGTACCAAGAGGCCCGCATGTTGCTGGCCTCTAAAGGTTTGCCGCGCACAGAAGTCGCTGGTATGGATACCTTGAAAGACATGCCAGCCATGACCACCAGCCAATTCATGGAGCAGGTGCGCTACAACAACGCGATGGAGCAAGAGTTGGCCAAAACCATCTCGCAAATCGCAGGCATTCGCAGCGCTCGTGTGCACTTGGCAGCGCCCAAGCAAAGCGTGTTTGTGCGCGAACGTGTACCCACCAAGGCTTCGGTGATCATCACTCGCGCGCCTGGCAAGCAAGTCTCCTCTGCCAATGTGCAAGCCATCATCTCTTTGGTGGCCTCCAGCGTGCCATACCTGGCCCCTGAAAACGTCTCCGTGGTGGACAACTTCGGCACCTTGATGAATGACATGCTGGGCGAAGCTCCATTGGGCTTGACCGGCGCACAGTTGCAGCAAAAGCAGCAAATGGAAGACCTCTACCGTACACGCTTGGTTCAACTGCTCGCACCGATCGTTGGCGAGGCCAATGTCAGCGCGCAGGTGAGTTTGCAATTGGATTTCACCCAAGAAGAAATCACCACCGAAGACTTTGACCAGCGCGACAAAGGTCCCAAGACTCGCTCTGAGTTGTATGTGGAAGACCGCAACACTTTCAAAGATGCCATCGGCATCCCCGGCTCCTTGACCAACACACCTCCCAATCCGCCGCAAAACCCGGCTGCAACCGATGTCACACCAGCTGACCCCAACAAGGGCGTGAGTGAAAAAGGCGTGCAAGTGGTGGCTCGCAGCACCAAAAACTATGAGCTTGACCGCGCTGTGCGACACACCAAGAGCGCCATGGGCAACATCCAAAAGCTGGGCGTTGGTGTGCTGATCAATGAGCGCCCGATTCCGCCTGGCACCAAGGTGGAGCCGCCTGCTGATGGCTCGCCTGCGCCCACCACCATCCCCTATACCCAAGAGGAACTCGACCGTTTGAACCAACTGGTGCGAGGCGCCGTGGGCTTCAATGACCAACGTGGCGACATCGTCACCGTGGTGGCCACCCGATTTGAGACACCTGTGGACCCCGACGCGCTGCCTTGGTACAAAGACGAAGCATTGGCATCCCTGCTCAACAGTGGCGTGGTCGCAGCCTTGTTCCTGATGTTTGTGTTGTTCGTGGTTCGCCCCATGGTCAAGAAAATGATGAAGCCTGAAGTGGACCCCGCTGCGATTGCCGCTGCTGCCTTGGCTGCCGCCTCCGCCGAAGCCGCCATGGCCGAGAAACTGCGCGCCGAGCGGATCGCCAATGCCGAGGCCGAAGCCGCTGCCCGTGTGGTGGCAGAGCGTGCAGCCCGCGAGGAAGCCGAAGAAAAAGCCCGCCGCGAAGCCCAAGAGATTGCCGATGCCGCCAGACTGGCTGCCGAGGCCCTGGCCCGAGAGGCTCAATTGGCTGAAGAGGCAGCAGCCGCCGAGGCCACCCAGATGGCCGAGCAAGAGGCCGCCCGCGAAGCCGAACGCCTGGCCGCTTTGGAGTTGCAAGCCGAGAGTGGTGAAGCAGATGAAGTCGCACTCGAAGATGGCGAATCGCTCGATGACCTCAAAGCACGCATGGGCAAGCTCAAACCCAAGAAGCAATCCATCCCATCCGATTTGCTCAACAATGCCAACTCGTATGACGATAAAGTAGCTTTGATCCGCATGATCGTGTCTGACAACTCTGGACGTGTGGCCAGTGTCATGCGCAACATGATCCAGTCTTGATGAACACACAGCGACCAAGGAAACAAAATGGCTGATTCAGATACCATCGTTTGGACCCCCGAGCTGCGTGCCGAAATGGAGGCGATGACCTCCACACAACGCGCTGCCGTGCTCATGTTGTTGCTCGGCGAAGAGCAAGCGGCAGAAATTGTCAAATACCTCAGCCCCAAAGAGGTTCAGGCTTTGGGTGCAGCCATGGTGCAAGCCTCCAGCTTGTCCCAAGGTGCAGTCAATGTGGTGCTGGACCAGTTTGTCGACATGCTGAAAAAACAAAACAGCGTGGGCTTGGGTGGCTCCGATTATGTGGACCGGGTCATGCGTTTGGCGCTGGGTGAGGACAAAGCCAATTCCGTTCTCAACCGCATCATGCCGGGGCAAGGCACCAAAGGCCTGGACATCCTCAGCTGGATGGACCCACGCTCGATCGCTGAGATGATCCGTACCGAGCACCCTCAGGTGATCGCAATCATCTTGTCGATCCTAGACACATCTGTCGCCGCTGACGTGCTGGTGTATTTGCCACCTGAAGTCAGGCCCGAGGTGATTCAACGTGTCGCCGCCATGGACACGGTGCAGCCGTCTGCCATGGCCGAACTTGAGCAAATCATGAAACAGCAGTTTGCCAAAAACTCTTCCTCCAAGTCATCGAGTTTCGGTGGCATCAAGGCCGCTGCCGACATCATGAACAAAACCAAAACCGATTTGGAGCGTTCTGTCATGGATGGTTTGGAAGAGATCGATGTCGAGCTGATGCTGAAGATCCAGGACATGATGTTCACCTTCGACAACCTGGCCACTGTTGACAACAAGGGTATCCAGGTACTCATGCGCAATGTCGAACCCGAACAGCTGATGGTGGCCCTGAAAGGTGCGCCTGAAGAAGTGTTGATGCGCTTCTTGGACAACATGTCCGAGCGTGCCCGCGGCATGTTCAAGGACGACATGGACGCCCGTGGTCCGGTGCGTGTGGCCGACGTGGAAGACGCACAGAAGAAGATCATGCGTTTGGCACGCAAATTGTCAGACACTGGCGAATTGATCTTGGGTGGAGCCGACTTTGTTTAACCTCGACCCCAAGCCAACTGCGCCCCGCCATTGGCTGGACGACACTTGGCTCAATTCTTCCTCGCGTCCGATTCCAAACTTCGGCGAGTTCGATTGGCTAAATGTGCCCAAGCTCGACTACGCCAAACTCATGTTCAGACAGTTGGCCACGCCAGAGAACGCCAAAATCTTTGACCATGCCGACGACTTTGTACTGGAAACCTTTGGTCAAGTCCGGCAGTTTGAGATGGCTACCGAAGAAGTCACTGTGACCGAAGAAAAATCGCTGGACGATGTCCTGCTGCCGATGCAAGAGCCACCGATAGAACCGCCAACGCGTGACCCATTGCCCCTGCCCGTGTTGGCCGACCCGGCCCTGCTGCTGACAGCCGAAAGTTTTTGGTCGCCCCCCGATGCCCAGACCTTTGACGGCTTGCCTTTTGATGCCAACGCTGCCCCCGAATTGGATTCAGCAGCCTTGGCCGCTGCTAGTCAAGCCGCTTATGCCCAAGGCCATGCCGATGGCCTGCTGGCTGGCCATGAGCAAGGCCATGCCCAAGGCCATTTGGCTGGTGTGGCAGAAGGCCATGCGCAAGCCATCACGGACGCCAAAGCGCAAGCTCAATCGCAGATGCAAGCCGAGTTGGCTGCAGCCCAATCCCTGGCCCAAGAAGCTTTGAACGAACAACTCAAGGTGCTGCAAGCGGTCAACGACCAGTTACGCAGCTTCAGCGACAAACCCGACGCCTTGTTCGAGCCGCTCAAACGCTTGGCGGTGCACATCAGCGAGCAACTGGTGTTGGCCGAATTGAATTTGTCCGGCCAAGCCATCGAACGCTTGGTGCAACGCTGCTTGGATGAGTTGGACAAGCACGCCCAGTCACCCATCGTGATCGAACTCAACCCGCAAGACAAAGCCCGCTTGCAAGACATCAATGCCGATGTGGTCAACCACATGCAATTGCAAGCCGTGCCTGGACTGCACCCCGGCAGTGTGCGGGTGGTGGTCAATGACACCCAAATTGAAGACCTGATTGAACACCGCTTGCAAGCCATGGCCAACCGCTTGTTGAACCAACCGGAGTTGTGGCGCGAGCAATCGGCGTTCTTCCGCCAACCTTTGGCGCAACGCGACGGGCAAATTCAAGACATACCGCAACGCATGGTGTTTAAAGAACCACCAGAAGAGGATTTCCATGATTGATTTCTTCAACATCGCCTGCAGAACCCTGATGTCTTTGGCCTTTTTGGCCATTGTTGTGCGGCCTTTGCTGATGTCCATGGTGCGTAAAGAGCCCAACACCTTGGAACTCGAAGAGATGGCCCAGCTGGCCGTGAACGCAGCTTTCAAAGAACAGTTCAACAGCTATTACGCTTCGCGTCCCAAAAAACTGCCAGCACCTGAGAAGTTGGTGGTCGATCTGCAGGCCACACCTGTCGGTGCAGCGGCAGAAACCCTCACGCCCTTGGTGCCACTCACCGAAGATGAATTGGCCGCCTTGGCGGCGTTTGATGCCCTAGAGGCTGAGAGGGTGCGGGGTCACGAAGAAGAGATGGCGCGCCGAGCCTCACTGGCTGCTCAAGAAGAGGCAAGAAAAGCCGAGGAAGAGGCTCAGCGTTTGGTATTGGCAGCTGCTGGGGAAGAGGGTGAAGATGAAGAAGACGAAGGCCTCAAGAAGATGCGCGAGAACATGAAAAAAGAGAAAAAGAAACCCACCATTCCAGCGGAATTGTTGGCTGGTAACAGCTACGAGGACAAGCTGATGATTGTTCGCCTGGTCACTGAGCAAGAGCAAAACCGTGTGGCCCACGCTATCCGCTCGATGATTAAGACCCAGCCATGATCGATTTCGCTGCCGATATCGAAGCCAGTCTGGCGGACCTGCGTACCCCGCAGCCACAGCGCAGCGGCACCTTGGTGCGCTTGGTTGGCATGACGCTCGAGGCCCGCGGGGTGATGGCACCCTTGGGTGCTTGCTGCGAAGTGGTCGGTCAAACCGGCCACCGGGTTGAAGCCGAGGTGGTGGGGTTCAACGACAGAGTGTTGTTCTTGATGCCTTTCACCGAGCCCTCAGGCGTTGGCCCCGGGGACATGGTCCGTGTGCTGAGCAATTCATCGCAGGTCAAACTCGGCCCCGAGCTCTTGGGTCGTGTGATCGACGGACGTTGCCAACCATTGGATGGCAAACCCGACCCTGGCTGCAAAGAGCTCTTGAGTTTGTTGGGCCGCCCGATCAACCCGATGGAGCGTGGCCCGATCAACCAAATTTTGGACGTGGGTGTCAAAGCCATCAACGGTGTGCTCACCTTGGGTCGTGGCCAGCGTTTGGGGCTGGTGGCGGGCTCGGGTGTGGGCAAGAGCGTGCTCTTGGGCATGCTCACGCGATTCACCAAGGCCGATGTGGTGGTGATTGGTCTGATTGGCGAGCGTGGCCGTGAGGTGCAAGCATTCATCCAAGAATCCCTGGGCGAAGATGGCTTGGCCAAGTCGGTGGTGGTGGTCGCGCCTGCCAATGTGTCACCAGTGTTGCGCTTGAAAGCCACGCACCTGACCCATGTGATCGCCGAATATTTCCGTGACCAAGGCAAAGATGTACTGATGCTGTGCGACAGCTTGACCCGGGTGGCCCATGCGCAGCGGGAAATCGGTTTGGCGATTGGCGAACCGCCCACCGCCAAAGGTTACCCTCCATCTGTTTTTGCTTTATTGCCGAATTTGATTGAACGCGGCGGCGTTGGCCGCCATGGCCACGGCTCGATCACCGCCATCTACACCGTGTTGGCTGAAGGCGATGACGCCTCAGACCCGATCGTGGACATTGCCCGCGCATCCTTGGACGGACAAGTCATGTTGTCGCGCAAATTGGCTGACGTTGCCCACTATCCAGCGATTGACCTGACCGGTTCTATTTCCCGACTGATGCAGTCATTGCTCAGCAATGACGATTTGAAGTCGGCCAACAAATTGCGACGCCTCTGGTCCATCTACCAGCAAAACGTCGACCTGGTGCAGGTCGGTGCCTATGAAAACGGCTCTAACCCTGAGCTCGATGAAGCGATTCGCTTGAACGAACGCATCGTCCATTTCTTGCGCCAAGACATGAACATCAGCCAAGACCACGAGACCACGCGTCAGCAGTTGCGCGAGTTGCTGAGCGTTTGAACCGAGGACTCGAACCATGAAACCCCGCAACTGTTGGTCGGTGCTGGCCAACAAAGCCAAGGACGATGAAGAGGCTGCGCAACTGGCGCAGACCGAAGCCCGCAAGCGTGTGGAGCATTTGCACGCCAGTCGCCAGCGCATGGACGATTTGTTGGCTGATTACAAACGCAAAGCATTGGAAAACCAAACTAAGTTGCAGACCATGGCTGACACCACCAACAGCCGACAGTTCATGTTGAATTTGCAAGAGTTGGTCAACCGGGTAGAGAAAGACTTGCAAGTTGCCTTGGCTGCCTTGGAGCGGGCCAAAGTCACGCTGATGCAAGCCACGCAACAGCGGATGAAAATGGAGGCCATGCAAGAAAAAGACTTGGCAGCCGTTCAAATTTGGGAACGCAAGCGCGACCAAAAAGAGATGGACAGCCTGGGCTTGACGCTCTACAACCTCAAGGCTTGACCCAGGCTGCCTGTAGCCAATGCCAATAGTGGGGCTTGAACGCCCAGGGCATCATGGTGGTGACGGTGCCAGCGGCAAAAACAGTTTGCGTGCAATGGTCTTGCCACACCCCTTTGGCATTGACCTTGGTCAACAGCAGTTGTGCTGCATCTGCATGGGAACGTTGTTCGAGGTCCATGGCAATGCGAGCGGCATCTTCGGGCATGTCGTCCAAACGCTTCCATTGCACGGTTTGATAGGAAGGCAAGGACATCTCGGGGTCGATGGGCCCGGAATACACATCATGCAAACTGCCCCAGGCGCGTCCCTGGAGCATGGATTTGAGCTGAGCCAGCTGCCTTTCAGCCATTTCTTCGTCGCCCAAGCGAAAGCCCACCTGCCCTAAAACATTGTCAAACCATAAACACGCATCCGGGTGTTGTGTCAGCAGTTTGGGAAGCCCAGCGATTGCATCTTGTCGGTGAAAGTGCAGTGCGACACCTTGCGCTTTGAGTGCTTTGCCATGACGCCATCCAAACAACAGTGGCACCAGTGGGTCAATGTCGTACACATCAATCCGTTTGAAATGCATCAGCCATGGCGTGGGCAGCATCCAACCCGCACTGCAGCCGATCAACAGCAAATGTTTTTGCGAGGGTTGCACCTGTGACAAGAACGCGGCAATCAGCTCGCGGGTGGGTAACCAGCGGTTGATCGAGCGCAGCGCATGCACATGCCAATTCAGGCCGCCCGTGCCCCCGGCGTTGGCCAGGTCACGCAGCCAGGTGGCCCATCCGGTATCGGCTCGTAAAAAACCCCCGCCGGCAAGCAATTTGCTGGTTTTCCCGAAATGTTCCATATTTCACTCTTGTGCGATAGATAATGGTGTCCATGCCAAACCAAGACTGGGCCCAGTACTCTCTCAGTATGACATTCGTCTTGTTGCTGTTGGCGGCGGTCCTGTGGTGGCTGTCGCGTCGCAACAAGGGCTTTCTCCTCCCCGCCAACCAGCGACGTATCCAAATTCTAGAAGCCCATCCCATGGGCTTGCGCCACAAACTCTTGCTGGTGCAAGTGGACTCGCAGCGATTGCTGTTGGCCATCAACGCCAACGATATCCAAACACTGCATGCCTGGCCTGCAGATTCCCCATCCCCAGACCAACAAGGTACCAGTGATGCGCTTTAAACACATTTGCTTGCCCGTGCTGCTGTTATTGGTTCTTTGGTTGCCAGACCTGGCCATGGCGCAAGGACTGCCCATGGTCACGGTCAACAGTGGCAAGGGCGGTCAACAGTACAGCCTGACGCTGCAACTGCTGGGCCTGATGACGGTCTTGACCTTGTTGCCCTCATTGCTGCTGATGATGACTTCCTTTGTACGCATCATCATCGTCTTGTCCATCTTGCGCCAGGCGCTGGGCACGGGGCAAACACCGCCCAATACCGTGTTGGTTGGTTTGGCTTTGTTCCTGACTTTTTTCATCATGACGCCCGTGTTCGATGATGTTTACAACAATGCGATTTCGCCCTATATGAACGGCACGCTGGCTTTTGAAAAAGCCTTGGCCAAAGCCGAGGTGCCGGTGCGGGACTTCATGATGCTGCAAACCCGTGAAGATGACATCGCCATGTTCATGCAAATCGCCCAGCGCAAGGAAGTGGCCAGCGCGGCAGAGGTGCCCTTCACCACCTTGGTGCCTGCCTTTCTCACCTCTGAGTTGAAAAGCGCGTTCATGATTGGCTTCATGGTCTATATCCCGTTTGTGGTGATTGACCTGATCGTGGCCAGTGTCTTGATGTCCATGGGCATGATGATGTTGTCCCCCATGATCATCTCCATGCCTTTCAAACTGATGCTGTTTGTGTTGGTCGACGGCTGGACTTTGCTGATGGGCTCACTGGCCTCAAGTTTTATTTTTAAATAGGGAGGGCGACATGGATACAGCAACGGTGGTTGATTTGGCCCGCCAAGCATTGTGGATGACGATGTTGATTTCTGCGCCCATGTTGATCGTGGCCTTGGTCGTTGGTTTGGTCGTGGGTATTTTTCAAGCGGCGACCTCCATCAATGAACAAACCTTGAGCTTCATCCCCAAATTGCTTTCCCTGGGGCTGACGGCTGCGGTGTTTGGTGGATGGATGATCAACTCTTTGGTGGATTACACCAAGGTGCTTTTCGGTCGGATTCCAGGTTTGTTTGGGTAAAACATGAATATTGAGATGCTCAATTTGCTCGACAGGTTTTATGCCCTGATCTGGCCAATGCTGCGTATCTCTGCGTTCTTGGCTTTTGCATCTATTTTTTCTATCCGGGCCGTCAATTTACGCATCCGCATCGTGCTCGCCTTGGTGCTCACCATCTTTTTGTCCATGCAACTGGACATACCCAAAATTGACCCAGCCACGGCCGAGGGTTTGAAAGAAATAGCCAACCAACTCTTCATTGGCTTTGTCATGGCCATGCTCATGCAATTGGCAACCGCGGGCATTGTGCTCGCCGGTCAGGCCGTGTCCGGCTCGATGGGCTTGTCGATGGCCAACATGATCGACCCCACCTTGGGCAACGTCCCTGTGGTGTCTCAGTTTTTCACCATCATTGGCACCTTGGTTTTCTTGTCGATTGGCGGCCACCTGATTGTGTTTGGGATATTGCTGGAGTCTTTCAGCCTGTTTCCGATTGGCAAAAGCCTGATCACACAAGATGTCTTTGGCAAGATGACCGCTTGGGGCGCGATGATGTTTATCTCGGCTTTGTTGATCTCCTTGCCCGTCGTTGTTACTTTGTTGTTCGTCAACATTGGCGTGGGTTTTGTCACCCGTGCAGCCCCGAGCTTGCAGCTGTTCTCGGTTGGATTTCCTGCGATTTTGTTGTCGGGTTTTGTCATCATGTGGCTGGCTGTGCCCAGCATCATCATCCGCATTGATTGGCTTTGGGTGCAAACCTTCA
>CAMCES010000044.1 GCA_945873925.1 Bordetella parapertussis | reverse complement strand
TTGGATCGCAGCACAAACATGGAGAGGCGTTTCAAGGTCTGCGCCAGCAGGTCTTGGCGCATCACCAGCAACACCTCTTCAGGGCCGGTTTTGAAGCCCACCATGCTGGCTTGCATGCGGCCTTTGGCGTTGCAAAACGCGGCCAAGCGGGCTTGGCCATCGGGAAGCAGTAGGAAGTCGGAGGTCAATTGGTTGTGCAAAAAGCTGGCGGCATCGGGCCCGCTAGCGCGGATCACGCCAAGGTGTGGCAAAGCGCAAGCGCCGGTCTTGGGTAAGGGGGGTAAAGCGAGGGTCTGGTTCATGCGTCCATTATCATGTGCGCTTTGAATTTCAAGCGGGACAGGCTTGTGAAACCCAGTTTTTGGCGCAGCATGGTTCGGTGGTTCGGCTTGTTGCTGCTGGCCTTGGTGTTGGCCTGCGCAGTCGTTGTTTGGTGGGCCCTGCAACCGCTTTCCATGCGGCAAGTCCCGGTTGATTTATCGATCGAGCCTGGGCAATCGGTCAAAACGGTATCGCAAAATCTGGTGCGAGCAGGCGTCGATGAGTCAAGTCTGGCGTTGTATTACCTGTTCAAGTTGAGTGGCCAATCTCGCCAAATCCGCGCTGGCAGCTATGAGCTCGATGCCACCACCAGCCCTTGGTCCTTGCTGCAAAAACTGGTGCGTGGCGACGAACGGCTGCATTCGATCACCTTGGTAGAGGGCTGGACTTGGCGGCAGTTTCGCGCGGCACTGAACAAAGCCGATTTTTTGAAGCACGAGGCCCAAGCCCTGAGTGACGATGAACTGATGAGCCGACTGGGCAAGGCGGGTCTGGCACCCGAAGGGCGGTTCTTCCCCGACACTTACATGGTCGGCAAAGGCTCATCCGATTTGCGTTTGCTGCAACGCGCTGCGATTGCCATGGACCAACAACTCAGCCAAGCCTGGGCCAAGCGTGACTTGGGGCTGCCACTTCGCTCGCCAGAGGAAGCTTTGGTCTTGGCCAGCATCATTGAAAAAGAAACCGGCTTGGTGACTGACCGACCGATGATCTCCAGTGTGTTCATCAACCGCCTGCGCATCAACATGCCGCTGCAAACCGACCCGACCGTCATCTACGGCATGTTCGAGCGGTTTGACGGCAATTTGCGCCGAGTCGATTTGCAAACCGATCACCCTTGGAACACCTACACCCGCAGGGGTTTGCCGCCCACACCCATCGCCATGCCGGGCAAAGGCGCCTTGCATGCCGCGCTGCACCCCGCCACCAGCCAAGCCCTGTATTTCGTGGCGCGGGGCGATGGCAGCAGCCAGTTCAGCAACAACTTGGACGACCACAACACAGCGGTCAACCGTTACCAACGCGGCCAAAGCGCCAAGGCACAATAAGTCGCATGCAACCTGGTTTGTTCATCAGTTTCGAAGGCATCGACGGCGCGGGCAAGTCCAGCCATATCGAGGCCTTGGCACAGGCGTTCAAAGCCGCAGGCCGAGCTGTGCTGCAGACCCGTGAACCCGGTGGCACGCCACTGGCCGAGAAACTGCGCGACATGGTGTTGCACGATCCGATGGACCCGTTGTGCGAAGCTTTGCTGGTGTTTGCCGCCCGCCGCGACCACCTGAACCACGTGATTGAACCGGCCTTGGCGCGAGGCGATGTGGTGCTGTGCGACCGCTTCACCGACGCCACCTTTGCTTACCAAGGGGCAGGGCGCGGTTTCAGTTTGGACGTGTTGACGCAGCTCGAGCATTGGGTGCAGGCCTTGCCCTCGGGCGGATTGCGCCAACCCGACATCACCCTGTGGTTCGCCTTGGACCCGGGCATCGCCGCTGAGCGTTTGAGCGCGGCAAGGTTGCCCGACCGCTTTGAATCCCAACCCTTGGCGTTTTTCCAAAGCGTGCACAACGGCTATGCCGCCCGAGCCGCGTCAGATCCGAAGCGCTTTGCCAAACTGGATGCCAGCGCCAGCATCGAGCAAGTGCGTCAAGACCTGCTGGCCCAATTGCGCCAGCGCCAGGTGCTGCCATGACCGCGCTGGCCCCTTGGCTGCAACACCAGTTGCAGGGTTTAATGACCCGCCCTGGCCACGCTTTGCTGCTGCAAGGTCCATCGGGTTTGGGCCAGTACGAGCTGGGCTTGGCCTTGGCAGCCGCGTGGTTGTGCCACGCCCCCACGTCAGTGGGCGCTTGCGGCGTATGCCCCAGCTGCCATGGCATCGAGGTGCGAGCGCATGCCGATTTGAGCGTGCTCATGCCCGAAACGGAGATGCTGGCCCTGAACTGGCCGCTGTCTGAAAAAGCGCAAAAAGACATCGACGACAAAAAACGCAAACCCAGCAAGGAAATCCGGGTCGATGCGATGCGCGACCTGCTGGGCTTCACGCAAACCACAGGGGCGGGCGCGCGTGGCAAGCTGGTGTTGATTTACCCCGCCGAGCGGATGAACACCGTGACCGCCAACACCTTGCTTAAAACCTTGGAAGAGCCGCCCGGCAACACGCGTTTTATTTTGGCCAGCGCCGCTGCCCATGAACTTTTGCCCACGGTGCGCAGCCGCTGCCAGGTCCATGCCATGGCCTGGCCAAGCAGCGAGAGCGGCTTGGCCTGGTTGAGGCAACAAGGCCTGCCCGAAGCTCAAACCGCGGTGCTTTTGCGTGCTGCTGGCGGTCGCCCAGACGATGCGCTGCAGCTGCACCAACTCGGCGTTCAAGCACAAGCCTGGCGGGCCCTGCCTAAAAACCTGGTGCGCGGTGAGCCTGGCCTGTTGGCAGACAACAGCCCTGCGATGGTGTTGTCGTCCTTGCAAAAAGTCTGTCACGACCTGCTGCACCTGGCCTGTGGAGCTGCTCCCCGGTTTTTTGAAGCCGACGACCTGCCTGCGCCCAGCCCCTTGTCGGCACTGAGTCAATGGTCCCGCGATTTGATGCAAAGCGCCAAAACCGTGGAACATCCTTACCAAGCCGGATTGCTGATCGAAGCCTGGGTCAGCCGTGCCCAACGCGCCCTGACCGCTCGATCTTCCCTATGAAGCGTTTTCAGACACCCTGAGACTCACCAGATGTTCACCGATTCCCATTGCCACCTGAATTTTCCCGAACTGCAAACCAAGCTGGCGCAGATTCGCCAAGACATGGCAGATGCGCAAGTCACCCGCGCTTTGCTGATCAGCACCCGGCTTGAAACCTTCCCCGATGTGCATCGTTTGGCGATGGCGCATGACAATTTTTGGTGCACTGCAGGCGTTCACCCGGACGAAGAGGGGGTGCAAGAACCGAGCGTGGACGACTTGCTGCAGATCGGTCAAAGCGCCAAGGTGGTCGGTATCGGCGAGACCGGCCTGGACTATTACCGTTTGGGCGACAGAAGCCTGGCCGACATGGCGTGGCAGCGCCAGCGTTTTCGACACCATATTCATGCCGCCCAACAACTTCGCCTGCCCTTGGTGATCCACACCCGAAGCGCCAGCGCTGATACCTTGGCCATTCTGAGAGAAGAGGGCGAAGACGGCTCTGCTGGGTCGGTCGGCGGCGTGTTCCATTGCTTCACCGAAACCGCCGAGGTGGCACGTGCCGCATTGGACTTGGGTTTTTACATCTCTTTTTCAGGGATACTGACCTTCAAAAACGCCCAAGAACTGCGCGACATCGCCGCCTGGATGCCCTTAGACCGGATGCTGATCGAGACCGACAGTCCCTACCTGGCACCCGTACCCCACCGTGGCAAGACCAACAATCCTTCCTATGTGCCCTGGGTAGCCAAGCAAGTCGCTGACCTGCGCGGCTTGAGCGTGCAAGCTGTGGGCGAGCAAACCTCGGGCAATTTTGACCGCCTGTTTGAGCGGATTTTTTCATGACAAATAACTTTAAATATCTCTTATTTCTGTATGTTTTAATTGGTTTTTTTCCAGTTCATGCTGGCTCTTATGAGGATTTTTTCAGGGCCATCGAGCTTGACCAAGCCGAAAAGCTCACCCCATTGCTGCAGCGCGGTTTTGACCCCAACAGCCCCAGCCCCAAAGGTCAGCCTGCGCTGATTTTGGCATTGCAAAAGGGCTCCGAGAAATCGGTAGATGTCCTGGTCAACTGGCCCAAAACCAATCTGAGTATCCAAAACCTGCAAGGCGAAACCCCTTTGATGCTGGCTGCGATCAACAACAAACTGGCCTTGGCCGAGAGGCTGATCAACCTGGGCGCGGATGTGAACAAAGCGGGCTGGTCACCCCTGCACTACGCGGCCAGCAAAGGACATATCGCCATGATGCGTTTGCTGATTGAAAACCATGCCTATTTGGATGCCGAGTCACCCAATGGCACCACGCCGCTCATGATGGCAGCCCATTACGGCAGCCCGATGGCGACAAAATTGTTGCTGGAAGAGGGCGCAGACCCGCGCTTGAAAAACAAACTCGGCCTGACCGCGCTGGACTTTGCTGCCAAGGCCAAGCAGTCAGATGCCGAGCTTTACATCCAAGCGTTTTCAGCGGCTTGGCGTGACAAATACCCAGACCAGAGGCCTTAATTGTTGCTGAATCCGATGAATCGGCTCACGGTGACAGCACCACGCAGTTCACCCGGCTTGAACCCCACGGCCTTGTCATTGGGGTAAAGCTGATCGAGCTTGGTCTTGATCTCGGGGCTGATTTGTTCTTGATCACCATGACAAGCGGTGCACTGGGCTTGCATCATGATCGGTTTGGCGTAGCGCAACTCCATGCGTGAACCGGCACCTGCTTTCACGGCTTCAACAAACTCCATTTCTGCAGGTGGCTGGCCACTTGCCAAGGCTTGTTCGAGGTGTTTCAAGGCCCTGATTTGCCAGTCGACTGGCGTGCCCATGCTGGGATTTCGGGGCTTGTGGCTGATGCGGCGAATGGTGATTTTCTCCTCGTCACTGATGCGCTGCGCAATCGCCGGTGCTTCGACTTGACACACAGCCAAAGCATTGACCGGGCCGCCATCCTTCATAGCTGTTTGCAATTTACCGCCAAGTTCTTTCAGCATGGCAGAGGCTGCTTCACGGCTTTCCTTCATGGGGTTGGATCCTTTGTATTCGGCAAAGGCGACTGGGGCTTGCAACAAGACAGCAGCCAAGCACAGGGCTTGGAGCTTGGTATTAACTTTGGATGCGGATGGGGTGTTTTTATTAGTTAACATAATATGCATCGTATCAATTTTAAACAGGGGTTCACTTGGGTTCAAGCAGCAGCATGCTACTGAATTGTGCGGGTTTAATTTGCAAGGGTCTGTACTCGCCTTGTGACCAAAACTGAGCCATGTCACTGTAACGCTTGGAGCCCAAAACGCCGCTTTGACCGGTTTGGTATATGAACACGGATTGTTCGAGGTCGCTCAAGTCATAGACCACACGCAAAGATGGCGCATGCCGGTTGGCAAACGGAGCGGTTTTTTCATTCAGCCAATAGCTGCCCACATTCACCGTGAATGGGTCACCTGCGCTGGGCACAGTCACGTCAAACACCTTGGCCAACACAGGTGACTTGCCCAAAGGCCTGTGGCTGCTGATCGCGACATGGGCTTTGCCCCAGCGCCAAGCGCTGGGGTCTGCGCCTTGGTCTTTGCTCAACCTGTCCAAGGCACGGGTCAAGGCCTGGGACGATTGTTCGGCACAGCTGGCTGGCCCACACCACCAAGGGTCTTGGCGTTGCATCACATCCTCCAGAAAACTGCGAAACAGTTTCTTGCCGTATTGCGCCTCAAACAAGGCTTGACCGAGCTTGGGTGCGACCAAGCCACGGGTCAACTCGTCGGCCCAGTAAGCAAAAATCACTGGCGCGGCCGCTTCGGCCAACATTTCGCCTCGGAAGTCTTTGAGCTGTTGCATGGCTTGCGGGGCCAAAACATGGCTGGCGTTCGCTGCCAACAGGTGCGGTAACAGGCGCTGGGTGGACAAGGACAAGACATCGTTTTGCAGGTTTTGCATGTCTTTCATGCTGTGCTTGGTCTTGGCCTCGAGCAGCTGGGTGATGCGCTGCATGCGGTGTGGCGCGACCCAGTCTTGCCCCAGAAAATGGGGATAGTCCGCAGGCGTGACGCGTTGGTTGGCCGTGGCCACCCAGCCCTTGAGGGCATCGTCCTGTGGCGTTTGGTCCATCGGCAACCAGCCAACCCAGTCGTACTTGGCTTCCCAACCAGGTGCAGGTGCCATGCCCATCAGATCGTTGTCCCTGTGCCGCACAGGCACCTTACCCAAGGCTTTGTAGGCGACCGCGCCTTGGTCATCGGCCACCACCACGTTTTGCATTGGCGAGTGGTAGTCATTGAAGGCGCTCAAAAATGCTTTCACGGTGGCCGATTGGCTGCCTCGGATGCCTGCCACCAAACTGTGGTTGTCAGGCTCGAGCGCTGCCCATCGCAGCGACAACACGAAGCGCTGGGTGTCGATGATGTCAGCATGAGCGGCCTGGGCATCGCTCAACACAGGGCCATGTCGGGTGCGCCGCACCGTGTGAACCAGGTCTGGCATGCCTTTGACCTGGATGGTTTCTTGGCGAAGCTCAAAGTCTTGCCAACCCTGAGGAGTTTGGTATTGCTTGGGGTTGTCTGGGTTGATTTTTTCCAAATACAGGTCTTGGACGTCGGGTCCGGTGTTGGTGAACCCCCAAGCCACATGGCCGTTGTGGCCCAGGACCACCAAAGGCATGCCTGGCATGGTCGCACCGATCACGTTTTGTCCGGGTGAAGACAGATGCGCATAAAACCAAATCGCAGGTGTGCCAAGCCCCAGGTGCGGGTCGTTGGCTAACAAAGGTTTGCCTGACTCGGTTCGGCTGCCAGTCAATGCCCAGTTGTTGCTGCCCTTGCCTTCGCTCAAGCCTGGCTCACCTAAAAAAGGCACCGACAAACTGGCCAATGCGGCGGGTTCAGAGGCAGAGGTGCTTTTCGCTTTGACCGCATACACGTTCAGTTCTTTGTAGAACTTGGCCAGATCGACTTGGGTGGCGGGCGCTTCTCCCGGATAGGCAGGCATGAGTTGCCACAAGCGTTCGGTGTCCAAGGTGTTGGCCACGCTCAAACGTGACATTTCCAGGCCCCAGTTGCCACCCAAATCCAGCGCCATCATCAATCCCCAACCAACGCTGTCAGCGGCTTCCCAGGCCTGTGCAGTGTTGCCGCCAGGCCGGGTACCCAGCAACCAAAACTCGGGCGACAAGGACTGGCTTTGGCTGTCGTGGAAGGCTCGTATGCCTTGGCTGTATGCCTCCAACACCGCTTTGGCATCGTCTGGGTAGGTGGCCAATTGGGTACGCGCCATGTCAATGATCCCCAGGGTGCGTATCAGCTTGTCCACGGGCAATGCGGCCTCACCCAATATCTCTGCCAATTGGCCATGCATGACGCGGCGGTTGAACTCGAGTTGCCAGCCGCGTTCTTGGGCATGCACCATGCCCAGCGCAAACGCGGTGTCCCGTTGAGAAGCCCCTTCGATATGCACCACACCCGCCGCATCGCGGCTGATCTTCACAGGTGCAGCCAAACCTGGCAGGCTCAGCTTGCCATCCAGCTGGGGCTGTGCCCGCAGCAAATAAATGCCAGCAACACCAAGTGTCAGCAGCACCAAAGCGAGCAGTCCCCCTGCCCCCCAGATCAAGATTTTTTTCATGTTCAGGCTCTTGTGGGTAATTGAATGGCTTTGTGTTCCAAAAACTCCTCGAAACCGTACTTGCCGTTTTCACGGCCATTGCCCGATTGCTTATAGCCGCCAAAAGGCGCGTTGCCGTTGAAAGCGGCGCCATTGATGTCGACCTGACCGGTGCGCATTTGGCGGGCCACCCGCATCGCATGCGCTTCGTCCTTGCTCCACACACCGCCGCCCAAGCCGTAGATGGTGTCGTTGGCGATGCGCACGGCTTGGGCTTCGTCCTGGTAGGTCAAGACCACCAAAACCGGACCAAAAATCTCCTCATGCGCCAAGGTGTCGTTGGCCTGCACATGCAAGACCGTGGGCTGTACGAAATAACCGGTTGCAAAATCGGGCTTGTCCGGACCGCCGGCGATCAACTCCGCTCCCTCTTTCAAACCCAGTTCGATGAACCCAATCACCCGGTCACGCTGGGTCGCGCTGACCAAGGGGCCTAGGCGGGTGGTTTCGTCCAAGCTGGGCCCTAAGGCGAATTTGCCAATGGCGGTTTGCAAAATGGCCTTGACCTCGGCATAACGGTCGGCCGGCACCAGCATCCGGGTGTGCGCCGAGCAAGTTTGGCCGCTGTTGAGCAAACAGGCGTTGAGCGTGCCTTTGACCGCGGCCTCCAGGTCGGCATCGGGCAAGATCAGGCTGGCTGACTTGCCGCCCAACTCGAGTGCCACCCGTTTGACAGAATCGGCCGCCAACTCGGCCACCCGCTTGCCGGCACGGGTTGACCCGGTGAAGCTCACCATGTCCACCTCGGGGTGGCTGGCCAAGACTTCGCCGACCACGGGGCCCAGGCCATTGACCAGGTTGAAAACGCCCGGCGGCACACCGGCAGCATGGATGATCTCGGCCAAGATCATGGCGTTGACCGGCGCGATTTCGCTCGGCTTCAAAACGACCGTGCAGCCTGCGGCCAAAGCAGGCGCGACCTTGAGGGTGATTTGGTTGAGTGGGAAGTTCCAGGGTGTGATGCATGAGACCACGCCAATCGGTTCACGCACCACCAGAGAGTTGCCGACTTTTTCCTCGTAGACATAGGCACGGGCCACCTTGGCGGCGTTGCCCCAGTTGAACACCGGGCCACCGACCTGGATCATCTTGGCCATCTTGATCGGCATACCAACCTCACGCGCGATCGCGGTGCCGACCTCTTCGGTGCGTGCTTTCAGGCCAGCGACGATCCTGTCGATGAAGCCGCAGCGTTCTTCCACGCTCAAAGCAGACCAGGCGGGAAAGGCGGCGCGAGCGGCCAGCACGGCTTGTGTGGCCTCCTCGGCCGTGCCTTGCGGCACCGTGGCCATCACCGCTTCGGTGGTGGCATCGTGCACCTCGAACACCTCTTGGGAAGCGGCTTTTTGCCAAGTGCCGTTGATGTAGTGGCTGTCATAAGTGGTCATGGTGTTCATTCAAAAAATAACAAGAAAAAGGGCTATTGCGCATGGTGCGCCCAAAGCAAAAATGCGTCACGGCCTTCGCGCAGCAAAGTCACTTGCTGGCCCACTGGCAAACAGAGTTTGGTGGCCACATGGCCAAAAGGCAATCCGGTCAGGACCGGGGTTTTGGTTTGGCTACGCAACCAAGCGACCACGGTCTGCAGCTTAAAACCCTTGTCATGACTGCTGAGCTTGTAGTCAGTAAAGCTGCCCAGCAATATCGCTTTTTGGGCAGACAACATACCGGCGTTGAGCAACTGTGTCAGCATGCGCTCGACGCGGTAAGGATGCTCTGCCACGTCCTCCAAAAACATCACACCGCCAGTGACCGAGGGCAAATAAGGCGTCCCGACCAGGCTGCACAGCACGCTCAGGTTGCCACCCCACAATGTGGATTTGTCGGCCAGCAAGGCTTTTTTGGGCAGGTGTTCCAGGTCCGCCGCGGGCAGTCGCCAACCCGCGCCCTCCCCCCGGCCCTGCGCCATGTCGTCAAAACACGCCAACGTGATGTCGTCTAGTTCCTTGGCGCCAAAGTCTGCGCAGGCATGCGGCCCTGCCCAGGTAACTGCTTTGGTTTTGGCGAGCACCGCCATCTGCAGTGCCGTGAAGTCGCTGTGCCCGACCCAGCGGGTGCCGCCCTTGATCGATTGGGCAATCGTTTTGGCTGGCAGGTGTTTGAGCAAACGTGTCAGCCCATAGCCTCCCCGCGTGGGCATGACGATGTCTGCGCCGCTGGTGGCCGCACGTTGAATGGCGAGCAGGCGCTCGACATCCTCACCAGCGAACCGCTTGGAACTGCTGAGCGCAGCGGGGTCCAACTCGACTTCAAATCCGAGCTGGGACAGGCGCTTGACCGCCACACGCAAAGCCGCTTTGTCGCGCACCGCGCCGGAGGGTGAGTACAGGTAGATATGCATTTTGTGGATCTTAAAACCGCATTGTCGATCAAGCCAACATGGGGGCCCAGCCAAGGGGGGGGTTCAAGCCAAGCCTTGCAAGCCGAGTGCCGCCACTTGTTCGCCGTGCTCTTGCACAAAATGCCCGGCTTGGGGCAGCAGCACCGGTTCGGGGCAGCCGCGGACCAACTGTTGAAGTTGCCGCATGACTGCCTCACCCAGCACAGGGTCTTGTTGCCCCACCACCATCAGGCTCTTGCCTTGCCATTGATCGCGCCAAAAAACCTGAGCTTGGCGCGAAACCTCAGCACCTTCGCTGTCGGCATGCTCGGGCACCATGGGCGGGAAAGCGCGCAATGCCGCGCGGTGTCCCGCGTCAGGAAATGGCGCGTTGTAGGCTTCGCATTCGGCTGTGGACAGGTGTGGGTTGCCTCGGGCGAACAACTTGCCCACGTCAAACTGGGGTTTGTCGGCGCACATTTGCCGCCAAGCCAAAAAGCCTGCGCTCAAGGGATGCTCGCCAGTGGCCAAAGTGGTGTTCATCACCAACAAGCCTTGGTAACGCAGCGGTGCAGCCATCGGCAAGGTCAGTCCGAGGATGCCGCCCCAGTCTTGCACCACCAGGTTAACGCGCAGCAGGTCCATGGCTTCGATGAATTCGAGCAAGACCTGTCGGTGCCAGTCAAACCTGTGGGCGCTGTCTTTTTTGGGCTTATCGCTTTTGCCAAAGCCAGGCATGTCGGGTGCGACCACCCGGTGCCCTGCCTGCAAAAAAGCGGGAATCATCAGGCGGTAAAGGTAACTCCATGCGGGGTTGCCGTGCAAGCAAAGCCAAGTGACCGGGGCGTCTTGGGGTCCCTCGTCCAAAAAATGCATGCGCAGGCCATCCAAGGCTGGCAAGTCGTTGCGAAAGTGAGGCTGCCAAAGGTAGCCAGGCAAATCGGCGAAGCGCTCATCGGGGGTACGCAAGGCGTCTTCACGCAATCGGTGTGGCATGGTTGTCATCTTTTGGTGTTCGCGTTGGTCTTTGAAAAATCCTTGCAGCAAGGCGCTAGCCTCGTCTGCCCTCACGCCGCCTTCATGGGCCGTGTGGTGGTTCAGTGCAGTTTGATCGAACAAATTCAACACCGACCCGGCAGCACCTGTTTTGGGCTCAGTCGCACCCCACACCACCCGCTTCAATCGGGCGTGCAATGCGGCCCCCACGCACATGGCGCAGGGTTCCAGGGTCACGTAGAGCGTACAGTCGTCCAAACGGTAATTGCCCAGGGTTTGGGCGGCGGCCCTCAGGGCCAAGACCTCGGCATGGGCGCTGGGGTCGTGCAAACCGATCGGGGCGTTGTGCGCTTGGGCGATCACTTCGCCATGCCTGACCACGACCGCACCCACAGGCACCTCGCCTGCGGCCTGCGCCAATTGCGCTTGCCGCAAAGCCAAGTCCATGAAATGGAGGTCGGATGGCGTGGTCATAGAGAGGCTGTGAAGATCGGCAAAGTGGCATGTTAACCACTCTCACCGAGACAACTGCGCTACTCACTCTCGTTGCTAATTGAGTAACCGCCCGTGGAATTGTTGTTTGTCCAGCAAGGAACGGATGTTCAAGGCTGCGCCATGAGCGACCGCGATCTGTTCTTGTTTGACGAGGTAGCCCAGCGCGATGTTGGCTGGGCTGGGGTTCAAAACCGCCGCTTCCGGGGGCCGCTGGGACCCTTGCCCTCGATGTGACGAAAGGTGATGCGGCCTTTGGTCATGTCGTAAGGAGAGAGCTCCAAAGTGACCTTGTCGCCAGCCAAGATGCGAATGTGGTGCATACGCATCTTGCCTGCGGTGTAGGCCACGAGTTCGTGACCGTTGTCCAAAGTGACCCGGTAACGTGAGTCGGGAAGCACCTCACGCACCAAGCCGGACATTTCCAGCATTTCTTCTTTGGACATCTGACTGCCTGAAGCGTTGAGCGCTTAGTCGGCGGTTTTGATGTTGGACGCTTGCAGGCCTTTGGGGCCGGTGGTCACTTCAAAGCTAACGCGTTGACCTTCAGCCAGGGTTTTGAACCCCTGGTTCTGGATCGCGGAAAAATGGGCGAACAAATCTTTGCCGCCGTCTTCGGGAGTAATGAAACCAAAACCTTTGGACTCGTTAAACCATTTCACTGTACCTGTTGCCATGTATTGCATTTCTTTAAAAAAAAGGGAAGCCCCCCTCGGGGTCGAAGGTCAAGGATGAAGCGTGTAACGAAGGGGAAAACCTATGAGGGCAGAACCAGAAACGAAAAACAACGACATAACTTGATAATCGAGCCACAGACTATGCCTGTATTTCTGACATAAAGCAATGTTTTATTGCACGAATGGGCTAATATCTTCGTCCATGAGTGATATTCGTCTATTGAAACAGGTCTTGCGGCAACACCGTACCATCGCAGTGGTGGGTTTGTCCGCCGATTGGTTCAGACCGTCCTACTTTGCAGCCAAGTACATGCAAGCCCACGGCTACCGCATCCTGCCGGTCAACCCCAAGTACACCGAAATACTGGGTGAGACTTGCTACCCCAGTTTGTCAGCCATTCCTCATCCTGTTGGCATTGTCGATGTGTTTCGCAAACCTGCCGACACCCCCGCCATCGCCCAAGAGGCCGTGGCCATCCATGCCAAGGTCTTGTGGCTGCAATTGGGCGTGGTCAATGACGAAGCCCAAACCATCGCTGCGCAAGCAGGCTTGGACGTCGTGATGGACCGCTGCGTGAAGATAGAGCACGCCCGTTTGTTTGGCGGCCTGGGCTGGTTTGGCGTCAACACTGGCGTGATCTCAGCCCACCGACAAACCCCACCAGGCTTTGACCATCATGGCTGACCGTATCTATGGGTTTGACACCCTGAGCCTGCATGCCGGCCAAATTCCGGACGCTGCCACTGGCAGCCGCGCGGTACCGATCTATCAAACCAGCGCCTATGTGTTTGACAGCCCCGAACACGCTGCCAGTCTGTTCAACCTGCAAACCTTTGGCAATGTTTACTCACGCTTGACCAACCCCACTGTGGCAGTGCTCGAGGAGCGCGTGGCGGCCTTGGAGGGTGGTCGTGCGGCGGTGGCCACCGGCTCAGGGATGGCTGCGCAGATGATTGCCTTGCTCAATGTGTGCGAGGCAGGTGACGAGATCGTCGCTGCTCGATCGCTGTATGGCGGCACCCACACCCAGTTGATGGTGAATTTCCAAAAGCTCGGCATCCACACCACGCTTGTCGACTCGTCTGACCCTGAAAACTTCGCCCGCGCCATCACTGAAAAAACAAAGGCCTTGTATGCCGAAACCTTGGGCAATCCATCTTTGAATGTGCTGGACATCGAAGCCGTGGCGCGCATTGGCAACCAAGCCGGCGTGCCTTTGTTTGTCGACAACACCTTTGCCAGCCCCTATCTGTGTCGCCCATTTGAATGGGGTGCGGCCATCATCTTGCACTCGGCCACCAAATTTCTCGGTGGGCATGGCACCACCATGGGCGGCGTCATCATCGAGTCGGGCAAGTTCCCCTGGGACAACGGCCGTTTTCCGGGCATGACCGAGCCCTCACCGGGCTACCACGGTGTGCGGTTTTTTGAGACCTTTGGCAACTTTGGCTTCACCATGAAATGCCGTATGGAAGGCATGCGTACCTTTGGCCCTGCCCTGTCGCCCTTCAATGCGTTTTTGTTGTTGCAAGGGGTGGAGACATTGTCCTTGCGAATGGACCGCCATTGCAGCAA
>CAMCES010000043.1 GCA_945873925.1 Bordetella parapertussis | reverse complement strand
TCATACTCACGCGAAGTCAGTGATGCGATTCGTTGGGTCTCATCGGTTTGCACACTCGCTGCCAATTCATCGTTCAGACCAGGGGTGGCAAACACTTCGCCCCTAAAGACAGCATGAACTGCCCTCACCAGATCTTCCGGTTGCGTATTTTTAGACACAAAGCCCATCGCGCCAGTCAGCATGGCACGCTGAACCACTTGAGCAGAGTCGTACATGCTGCAAACCAAGACCCTCGCTGAGCTGTTACGTGCCAATATCTTTTGCAACAACCCCAATCCACCCAACCCAGGCATGGACAAATCGGTGATCGTGACATCTGGCGCATGCGCTACAAAGGCTTTGTAGGCATCGTCCGCCGTGTTTGCTTCTGCCACCACTTGGATGTTCAGGTCTTGTGTCAAAAGTCTGAAATAGCCTGAACGAACCACAGGGTGGTCATCTACCAACAGCACTCGAATCATGATGCGCCCCCCGCTGGTAAATGCACAGAAACAGACAAACCTTTGCCTGGGGTGCTTTCCAACGCAAGTTGCCCACCCAAACTGGCCACACGCTCGCGCATGCCCAACAAACCAAATCCTGCATGGTTGGCCTGGATGTCAAACATACCAATGCCGTTGTCCTGAATGACCAATTGCAAATCACCGTTGTGTAAGCAACTGATCTTTACAGAGACCTGGCTTGCGCGGGCATGCCGTGCCACATTCGTTAAACCCTCTTGCACCAGCCTGTAGACAGTGACGTTGACATAGTCATCCGCGTCTGCGGGCAATTCATCAACTTGGAAATGACACTGAACACCTGCGCTGACTTGCCATTGGGCGCAAAGCGATTCAATGGCATCGGACAAACCCATGCTGTCCAACACAGCCGGGCGCAAACGCTGCAACATGTTGCGGGTCATCTGAGAAATTTGCTGCGCAGAAGCGGCAATACGCTGCGCTGAAGCCATCATCTCATCAAATGAGAGCTTGCCCATGGACAACACAGCCGCTTCGGTGCGAATGGCTGTGCAAGTCTGGCCCATTTCATCATGCAACTCGCGCGCCAGTGCGCGTCGCTCATCTTCTTGGGCTGAAAACAAACGCTGGGCCAGGTCGCTGTTGTGGCTGAGCAGTTCTTGTACTTTTAGCTCGGAACGAATTCGCTCCTGGACTTCGAGTTGCGCGTCACGGGTTCGACGCCAAGAGTACCAAGTCAGCCCCAGGCTCAACACCAGCAATACCCAAGGAACTTCATCGAGCTGCAGTGGCTCATGGCCACGCGTGTAGACGGTGACCGATTCGGCCCACTCGAAATTCACCGCATATAGCCAAAAAATCGCTACCGCCAATAACACCCAGAGCAAATCTTTTTGAGTACGTTTGAGGTTCATAGGACCATTCTAGGCAGATCAAGTGCAGTCGAGACTCGCGTTTTGCGACGGGGAATAATTCCTGCTTTTCACCAGCTGTTGCGCAATTGCCGGAGTTTGACAAACACGGTTTCTTCATCGGGGTTGGTCGGCAATTCTGGAAAGGCGGCCTTCAATTGCGCTTTGACCGTGGCTTGGTCCAAACGGAAAAACGTGTTGACCTCTCGCTCCATGGCCAAGGTGGTCACCAACGGCGCATTCAGGTCCTGGCCAGTCACCTGTTCGAGCAAAGCTTGAGCGTGCAGGTTGTCTGGTTCACGATCCATGGTGAAGCGCAAATTGTTTTCGATGTAGTCATGCCCTGGGTAAATCAAGGTGTTGGCAGGCAGGGTGTTGAGTTGTGTGGCGAAGGTGTTGTAGAGGGAATTGGCATTGCCGCCGTTGTGACAATTGCCTGCACCCGCATTGAAAAGCGTGTCCCCAGAAAACAATGCGGGTTGGTCGGTGTGGGCACACAAGCAGATGTGGCACATGGTGTGCCCCGGCGTATCCAAGGCCTCTAGTTCAACGGTTTTGCCCACTTTGATGATGTCGCCAGCGATCAACCCGCGAAACATGCCAGGAACGCTGTCCTTGGCCTTGGCATGGGCCAACACTTTGGCACCGGTGGCTGCCACCACCGCCTCGTTGCCGCCAATGTGGTCAAAGTGTTCGTGGGTGTTGAGGATTTGGGTGATGTCCCACCCCTCGTCCTTGGCAGCCTTTAAACATCTGTCACTGTCCAAAGGGTCAATTGCCAAGGCCTCGCCTGTCTCAGCGCAAGCAATCAAGTAATTGAAATTGCGGTAGGGGTTGGCGGTCCAAATCTGTTTAACGATCATCTGCTGCCTCAAGTGGTTGGGCTTCATCATAGTTTCATCAGAAAGTCACAATCGCTACCTAAACTCAATAGGACGACTTACCTGAAAGCGTCAATGAACATCCTTGGATTGACATCAACGCAAAGAGGGGCCAATGCACTACCGAGCTGTATTCATTTCAGACCTTCACCTGGGCACACCTGGCTGTCAAGCTGACGCTCTGCTCGATTTCCTTAAATCACACAGCAGCGACCACCTTTACCTGGTCGGCGATATTGTTGACGGCTGGCAACTGCGTCGCAAATGGCACTGGCCACAAGCCCACAATGATGTGGTCCAAAAAATATTGCGGCGTGTGCGCAAGGGTTGCAATGTGGTCTACATACCCGGCAACCATGATGAATTTGCGCGTGATTTCGTAGACCACCACTTCGGCGGGGTTCAAGTCATGGAAGAAGCCACCCACACCATGCTCGACGGCCGCCGCTTATGGTTGATCCATGGCGATTACTTTGACCCGGTGGTGAAATACGCAAAATGGTTGGCTTATGTGGGCGACAGTTTGTATGAATTGACATTGCGTATCAACCGACATTTCAACCGCATACGCGCTCGCATGGGTTTGCCGTATTGGTCGCTGTCAGCCTTTTTAAAGGGCAAAGTGAAAAAAGCCCTGAACTTTGTGGCTGATTTCGAAAAAGCAGTGGCCCATGAAGCCAACAAGCGTGGTTACCAAGGGGTGGTGTGCGGCCATATCCACCGCGCAGAAATACGCATGATCGATGGCATCGTTTATTGCAACGATGGCGATTGGGTTGAGAGCCGGTCGGCCTTGGTTGAACATGTGGATGGTCGGCTCGAGTTGATTTTTTGGGACCAGGTGGTGGATTTCGTGCCCGCCATTGAGCAGCCTGTGGGCCAAACCCCCACCAGACCAGCACCCGTGCCAGAGGCCATGCCGGTGACCTCTCAAGTGGCTCAACCAACGCTTTGAAAGCCAAAGCCGCGCCGGGCTTTCATTGGCTGATCAGCGCCCAATTCGTCTCTGCACTGGCCGACAACGCACTGTTGTTGCTGACCATGGCTGTGCTCATGGAGCAAGGACATGCTGCGTTTTGGATTCCGCTGCTGAAGTTGATGTTCACCCTGTCTTACGTGGTGTTGGGTCCCTGGGTGGGGGCTTGGGCCGACACTTGGCCCAAACAACGCGTGATGATGTGGGCCAATGCCGTCAAAGCAGTGGCCTGCTCAGCTCTGCTCATGGGCTGGAGTCCATTGCTGGCCTTTGCCATGGCAGGGCTTGGCGCAGCCATATATGCACCGGCCAAATACGGCTTGATCACCGAAATAGAGCCGCCTGAGCGCTTGGTCGCCGCCAACGGCTGGATCGAGGTGAGCACCGTTTGCGCAGCATTGTTTGGGGTGATGTTGGGTGGTTTGTTGGTCGCTGACCATTGGCTGGTCAGTGGGCCCTATCAGCAGCTGCAAACGGTTTTGCCCCAGACCAGTTTGTATGTGGGCTCCATGTTTGTGCTGTTGTTGCTGTATGTGATGTCTGCTATGTTGAATTTGCGCATCCCAGACAGTGGCGTACGCTATCCAGCCAGCAGTTGGCATGTCAAAGCGGTCTGGCTGCGTTTCAAGACAGATCACCTCACGCTGTGGCGCGACCCCTTGGGCGGAATCAGCTTGTCAGTCACCACATTGTTTTGGGGTGTGGGTGCCACATTGCAATTGCTGGTCTTGGCGTGGGCACAAGACACACTCTCATTGAATCTGACACATGCCGCCTACCTGCAAGGCGCAACAGCCGTGGGGGTGGTGTGCGGGGCGGTCTTGGCTGCACGGTTTATTTCCATGAAAAAGGCTCCTACGGTGATCGCCATGGGCATGGTGTTGGGATTGATGCTGCCCTTGATGTCTTTGATTTCAGATTGGCAAATCGCCGTCATCTTGATCTTTGCGATTGGTGTGGTGGGCGGTTTTTTTGTGGTGCCCATGAATGCCATGCTGCAATACCGAGGGGTTCAATTGCTCAGCGCTGGACGGTCTATCTCGGTACAAAACGTCAACGAAAACGCCAACATTTTGTTGATGATGGGCGTCTACAGCGCCCTGCTGTATGCCCAAGTCAATGTCAGCACGCTGTCATGGTTGCTCGGCAGTTTGGTCACCTTGGGCATGGCATGGGTGAGTTGGCGTTACCAGCGCATGCGAAAGACACTTGCGATTTGACTCAAGGCAGTTTGAACAAAGCCTGACCCATTTTGATCGGTGTGCCGTCACCGATGCCAGCGGAAAATTGGAAGTTTTTAGGGGCAAACACAATGATGGTCGAGCCGTGTTGAAACCAGCCCAATTCCTCACCTTTGCTGAACACGGCATCGCAATCGATCACATCCGGTCCCCGGTAGCGGGTGTGCAGCAAATCGTCAATCGCATGCAAGCGGATGCTGGCCACCAAAACGGCTGCCACAGGCACCAGAGCCACTGGATACTTTTGCTCCCCTATTTCAACGCGCAACAAAGCGCGCTCGTTTTTGCAAAATAACTTCTCTATCCGCTTGAGGGCGATCGGATTGACGTTCCAGGTATCACCTGAAAAGTATTTCACCTGCTTGAGCCTGCCATCAAAAGGCGCGTGAAACCGGTGGTACATGGATGAAGTGATGCGAATGGTCATGAACACGCCGTCGCGCCAATCGGCATGGTCTGCATGGCCCAGTAAATCATCCAAGGTGTAGGGAAATCCTTTGGCCTGGTAAAGCGCACCATCGACCACTTGCCCCATGGCGCCAACGATGCCGTCGCAGGGGCTGGTGAAAGCCTGTGGGTCAGCGTCAACGGTTCGCGCGCCTGGCTTGAGCTCACGGATAAAACAGTCGTGCAGGCTTTCAAACTGGGATTTTTTGGCTTCACTCAAATTCAGGTCGGCAAATGATTTCCACACAGCGATAGAGGCATTTTTTACCCATGGGGTCTTGATTTGACTGAACCAACCCATGAAATGCGTTAATGCCACGCGGGGAATGCGGTTGGTCAACAAAAAATTAAGGTCTTCATTGGCACCGATTTTTTGAAATAGCGTTCGAATAGTCATCAATTTTTCATCCTAATGTCATACAACAGTATTTTTGTTACAGAGGTATCAGCCATGCAAGGTGTGGAATCAATCATGACAGTTGCTTTATGGGCATTGACGGGCTTTTTGGGTATTGCGTTGGCAATGAAAGTGACCGAGAGACTCCAACTCTCTTTTGCCAAACACCCCTCTTTGGGAGGCCATTTGCGCATGGCCAAACGGGTTGCCAAATGGATTCCCGGTTACAGCTACACCCAAGACAAGTGGTTTTCTGCAGACGGTGCACCCCAAGCGATTGCGGAGCAACGCCGCACAGCGCTTTCGAGCCTGGGCCAAACCTTGAAGTCCAGAAGCCCTCAAACCCTGGCGCAAACCGCAGCCACCAAACCCATGGTCTCGGACATGCAACTCACCAGTCAGTACCGCGTCCCATTTCAATTTCGTGACTTGCTTTCCCAATACATTCAGACGGGCAGTTTCTGGCGCGAAAGTGAAGGTGCTTGGTTGACCGACTTGGACGGCAACCAGTTCATCGATGTCACCGGCTCGTATGGCGTGAATTTGTTTGGACAGGACTTCTACAAAAGCTGCATCCAAGAAGGTTCTGCCATGGCGGAGAAATTGGGCCCGGTACTGGGCTCTTACCACCCTTGCGTGCTGGACAACGTCAAACAACTGTGCGCCATCTCTGGCCAAGAGGAAGTGTCTTTTCACATGTCGGGCACCGAAGCGGTCATGCAAGCTGTTCGTTTGGCCAGGTACCACACCAAAAAGCGCAAACTGGTTCGATTCACTGGGGCGTACCACGGCTGGTGGGACGATGTTCAGCCCGGACCCGGCAACCCGATGCCGCCTTCGAGCGAGAGTCTGACCCTCAACGAAATGCATCCCAACACGCTGCGGGTGTTGCGCAATCGAAATGACATCGCCTGCGTCTTGATCAACCCATTGCAAGCCATGCATGTCAACAAGGCTGCCCCCACTGACTCGACTTTGGTGGATGGCGGGCGGCAAGTGCATTACGATCGCGAAGCCTACACCCAATGGCTGGCTCAATTGCGCCAAGTCTGTACCGAAAAGGGCATCGCCTTGATCATGGACGAGGTGTTCTTGGGATTCCGATTGGCGCCAGGTGGTGCACAAGCCTATTTCAATGTCAAAGCAGACATGGTGACTTACGGCAAAACCCTGGGTGGTGGCTTGCCTGTGGGCGTGGTTTGCGGCCAATCGCGCTGGATGAAACGGTTCAATGACAACAAGCCGGGTGACATTTGTTTTGCCCGTGGCACGTTCAACGCTCATCCCTATGTCATGGCCACCATGAACGTGTTCTTGAACCGACTCCATACGCCAGAGATTCAAAATCTCTACGCCCATGCCACCGACTTGTGGCAAGCGCGTCGGCTCAAACTCAACCAAGCCCTGGAGACGGCTGGCTTGCCAGTCAGGGTGGCTGGGATGGAAACCATTTGGTCGGTGCTTTACGACAAGCCCAGTCGTTACAACTGGATGCTTCAATACTATTTGCGCGAGCAAGGCATTGCCCTCAGTTGGGTTGGCTCTGGCCGAATGATCTTCAGCTTCAACATGGATGACACGGTGTTCGAGATGTTTTGCAAGCGGTTTGTGTCTGCAGCCCAACGCATGAATGATGATGCATGGTGGTGGACACCGCCCAATGAAACAAACCGCAACATCCGCCGAACAGTGTTTCGGGAAATGTTGCGGTTGAGGATGAATTGAAGCGAATCAGTGTTGAGCGGTATTGACGTGAATCATCGGGTCAATCCGCTCACCGCGCAGCAAATACAAAGGCGCTTTGTGATACAGCATGATGTCATGGACTGGGTCAGTGATGATCTTCAAGCCCCATGCCACGCCTGCCATCAGGTTTTCTTGTTTCCACAACTGCAAAACCCTGAACAACAAACCAGCCATGCCTAAAAACAACCATGCCATGGCTGTCATGCGAATGGGGGTATCCTCATAGGCGACTGGCACTGCCCAGTTCAAGATCTCTGGGGTCCAAAAAGCCATCACAGGCACTGCTGCACAAATGCTCAGCAACACAATTTTGCGGTTGAGGTTGTAGCCCACTTTGATTTCTTCTTTGTATTCATGGGAGACTTGATTGACCTCATCGAACCCTTTGGGTTCAAAAAAGAAATGGCCAATTTGACGTGTTGTCATGGAAATGAGCCAAGCAACCAAGGCAGAAACAACTGGATCAATGAACAAATAAACATAGGCCACCAAGAAAGAAATGGCACTGATCAAATGCAAAGATTGATTGATGCGGCAGTGGTGGTAAAAACGGTGGTCATCCCAGCGTTGGGTTTTAAGGGTCTGCAACAGTTGGTTCATGAAAGCTCCTGATTGATGGATATTGCCACTTTAATGTCACGCTTTTGCATGAAATTTTCATGACACTCGGACGCTTTTCTGAAAATTGACAAGAAACGCTGCTCGACACCAATTTGTCATCAAATTGTTGCAATTGAAGCTCATAGTGTTTGTATGAACAATGAAGCATTCATCCAAGTCGAGAGGATCGGGACGCTTCGTTCTAATCTTCATATCGCGGTCGTGACCGAAACCTACCCGCCTGACATCAACGGTGTGGCCCACACCCTGTCCAAGATTGTTGAAGGCTTGCAACTCAAAGGGCATGAGTTATGGCTGGTCAGGCCAAAGCACCAATCTTCTGACCGGGCACAAAGCAAAATTGGTTTTCAAGAAACACTTGTCAAAGGTTTGCCCATCCCTTTTTACAAGCAGTTGCGAATGGGCCTGCCAGCCAAGCGTGAGCTCACGCGTTTGTGGGCCAAGCAGCGCCCGGACATTGTTCATATAGCCACCGAGGGCCCATTGGGTTGGTCGGCACTGCAAGTGGCACGCAAGATGAAGTTGCCGGTCAGTACGGACTTCAGAACAAACTTTCATGCATACAGCCAACACTATGGCATTGGATGGCTGAGTGGCGCGATCATGGCTTACCTGAAAAAATTCCACAACAGTGCCCAGGCCACCATGGTGCCCACGGTTCAACTGCAATCTGAGCTTGACCAAGCGGGCTTCAAGCATTTGTCAGTCGTCCCAAGGGGCGTAGACACAGACTGCTTCACCCCTGAGCACCGCAGCTCCGGTTTGCGGAGCAGTTGGGGGGCCAACGACGACACCCGTGTGCTGGTTTATGTGGGTCGCTTGGCCGCTGAAAAAAACCTCAACCTGGTGATCCAAACATACCTGCGCCTCAAATCCCAGCATACCGACATCAAACTGGTGTTGGTCGGTGATGGTCCGATGCGCGAATCGCTTCAAAGCAACCATCCTGACATCATTTTTGCGGGCTTTCAAACCGGTGTGGACTTGGCTCAACACTATGCCAGTGCGGATGTGTTTGTGTTTGCCAGCAAGACAGAAACTTTTGGCAATGTGACCTTGGAGGCCATGGCCAGCGGTCTGGCGGTCGTCGCCTTCCAACATGCGGCGGCCGGTGAGTTGATTAAAAGTGGTGCCAATGGCATGTTGGCCAATCCAGAGTCTGACCTCGAATTTGAAATGGCCGTACAACTGCTGCTCAACAATGTTGAATTGATGAAATACCTTGGCACACAAGCTTGTGGCAGCGCACGCGCCCTGAGCTGGAGAATGATTGTCGAAAAAACCGAACATGTGTTCCATGAAGTTCGTCAGCGTCATGTCCAGAGCATTGACATCCCGCTTGTGCTTTCTTCTTCCTCTTACTCATCATGAATTCCACCGACAAAAAATACACCATCGACTCGGAGCAAATGCTGCGATTGCGTGACGATATTTTGGACAGCTTGGATGAAGAGCTGGAGATGGAGTTTGATGACCAGGTTGAAGATGTTGCCTATCAATCCCGTGATTCCAGAATCAAACGTGTTCAATACTTTAGAAATCTCCTGCGGCTGCAAGGTGAGTTGGTCAAATTGCAAGATTGGGTTGTGCACAACAAGGCACGTATCGTCATCATTTTTGAAGGACGTGATGCTGCTGGCAAAGGTGGCGCGATCAAGCGAATCACGCAACGCTTAAACCCCCGTATTTGCCGTGTAGCAGCTTTGCCAGCTCCCAACGACCGTGAACGGACCCAATGGTACTTTCAGCGCTATGTAGCGCACTTGCCAGCTGCTGGCGAACTGGTGTTATTCGACCGCAGTTGGTACAACCGCGCAGGTGTAGAGCGTGTCATGGGCTTTTGTTCGGATGACGAGTACGAGGAGTTTTTTCGAACAGTTCCTGAGTTTGAAAAAATGTTGGTCCGCAGCGGCATTACCCTGGTGAAGTACTGGTTCTCTATTTCAGACGATGAGCAGCACTCTCGCTTTTTGGGGCGTATCCATGATCCCCTCAAGCAATGGAAATTAAGCCCCATGGACCTTGAAAGCAGGCGCCGTTGGGAGGCATACACCCGTGCCAAGGAAACCATGATCGAGCGTACGCACATCCCAGAAGCACCTTGGTGGGTCGTGCAAGCCAACGACAAGAAAAAAGCCCGCCTCAATTGCATTGAGCATTTGCTTTCACTGCTCCCTTATAACGAGGTTCAGCACCCAGAGATTGATCTACCGGCTCGTGTTCGAAACCCCGACTACATCCGCCATCCCGTGCCTAGCGAGATGTACGTGCCGGAAAGATATTGACCACCTGGTAGCTGGGGCATTGGTAACGGTCAATGTCTCGAGCATTGATGGGAAATGAGTTGCAGTTAGACATTTTGCGCCAGCGTGAATCGTAGATGCTGCACTGGAATTTGTGGTCTTCTATGGGCTCCAAAAAAGCACACTGTTTGTTCAAGCAGCAATTTCCGCACTGAACACACTCACCCTGGATATGCTCAGGTATGTTTTGATGTCGCATCATGACATCTGACAGGTAGTGCGTGACAGGCCCCATAGCCAAGGCATCAAAATGGATCTTGAATTTATCGAACCAATGGCGGTAATGTTTGAAGTACTTGGTGTCCAAGAAAATCAAACTCATGACCACCGGCATCAGCGGCATGATGAGTCTGCAACCCAATGAAAAACTTTGACTCAGCAGATCAATGCATTTGACTCGCATCTTCAAGGCAGGTTTACGCAGATATGCAGTGTTCATCGACCAATCCCAAAATAATCGATGCCACGCTCTTTCATACGCTGGGGCTCGTAAAGGTTTCGACCATCAAATAACACGGGTGATTTGAGTGCTTGCTTGATCAAATCAAAATCAGGCGCCTTGAATTGACGCCATTCGGTCATGATCACCAGACAGTCTGCGCCAGAGAGCGCGGCTTCTTTGGTACCAGAGAGCAGTAAATCTGACCTGTTGCCATATATGTGCTGCGCCTCTTCCATGGCGGCTGGGTCATACGCTTGGACTTTTGCACCTTCAGCCCAAAGCGCTTCCATCAGGACACGACTTGGAGCCTCGCGCATGTCATCTGTGTTTGGCTTGAAAGACAAGCCCCATAAGGCAATGGTTTTGCCTTGGAGTTGACCCTTGAAATAGGCCTTCATCTTGTCAAAAATCACATGCTTTTGGGCCTGGTTTCGCGCTTCCACGGCATGGAGGATCAAGGGCTCAAAACCCAAACCATGCGCGGTTTTCACCAAAGCGCTGACGTCTTTAGGGAAACAACTTCCGCCGTAACCCGCGCCCGGGTAAATAAAGTGGTAGCCAATGCGTTGATCACTGCCAATGCCTTGTCGAACCGATTCGATGTCTGCGCCTAAGCGTTCTGCCAAATTGGCCATTTCATTCATGAAGCTGATTTTGGTGGCCAACATGCAATTGGCCGCGTATTTGGTCAATTCTGCGCTTCTCACGCCCATGACAATGATCTTGTCGTGGTTGCGGTTGAACGGCTCATACAACTCACGCAGAATTTTTTCGGCGCGCTCGCTGCTGGTGCCAATCACGATGCGGTCTGGTTTTTGGCAATCGGCAACCGCAGCGCCTTCTTTCAAAAACTCGGGGTTGGAGACCACGTCAAAGCCAATGTCCACCCCCCGGGCCTTGAGCGTGCTTTGCACCATGTCAGCCACTTTGTCGGCTGTTCCCACGGGCACTGTGGATTTATCCACGATGACGGTGTAACTTGTCATGTGGGTGGCAATGGTTTTGGCGACTGCCAGCACGTGTTTGAGGTCTGCGCTGCCATCTTCATTTGGGGGCGTGCCAACGGCAATGAACTGCAACTCAGACTGAGCCACGGCTTCTGCAGCATCGGAGGTAAAGCGCAAGCGCCCTTCGGCGAAATTGGTTTTCACGATGGGTTCGAGACCTGGTTCAAAGATAGGGATTTCGCCTTGGCGCAAACGAGCCAATTTGGCCTCATCGATATCTACACAAGTCACCTGGTGTCCAGCGTCGGCCAAAACCGCTCCTTGCACCAATCCCACATAGCCAGTTCCGAAAACGGAAATTTTCATAAGACCTCTTTGATAACTTATTTATCTTAAAAATGAATTATTTCAGTAAAAAGTCATTTTTATGAATTGTTGATTAATTTTTCAAATGCATGTCATGAAATATTCAAGGATATAAGGGATATTGTGCATAATATTTTCAATTGAATATTCACCATTTTCAATGAAAGCGGCTTCATCATGGACTTGATTTTGTGGCGACACGCCGAGGCAGTTTTGGTTGAAGACGGTCAACAAGACGCAGACCGGGTGCTGACTGCCAGGGGCGAGAGGCAAGCCCTGCGCATGGCCAAATGGATGGAAAGACAATTGCCTGAAGGCGCAAAAATCCTTTGCAGCCCCACCAAACGCACCGAACAAACCGTCATGCCTCTTGGACGTAAATTCAAATTCAGAGATGAGATTTCACCTCAAGCCACCGTCGAGCACGCGCTTGAGTTGGCCCAATGGCCCACGGCCAAAACCCCCATGGTCTTCGTGTCACACCAACCCTTGATTGGCCAAATTGTCTCCACCCTGCTCAATATCCCTGGCGGTGATTTGGCGATTAAAAAAGGATCTGTTTGGTGGCTCAGGCACCGTAACAAAGAAGGCTTGTCCAAAACCATGTTGGTCGCAGTTCAATCCGCCGACATGCTTTGATTCATCCAAATGACATGGATTTGCCACAATTTTGAGTGTCAAATATGTATGACAATCGAAATCTCGATATCAAAGGAGTAAAAAATTGCGTACGTTCAAAAAAGTAAAAAAAATCATTGAATCCGACCCCAATTCTGGGCTGGCTCAGACATTCAGTAAGTTGATCTTGTCACTTGAAACTGAGCAAGCATTTCCAATGCAAAAACTTTACAACCTGAGTAATTCGGATTTTGATCTGGCCATTGATCTGCTCAAAGATTGGCGCTTGGACAGGTTTTACATTGGTAAAGCCAAGGTGTTTGATGCCTCCCATCAAGCAAGTGCCCTGCAAGAATCCAAATAAAACCCAGTGTCGCCTCTACACACACAGCCTGAACCGGACAACTTCAATCGTTCTGTGAGGGTGTGTCTTTTATCTTTCGCCGCTTTCAGCCTGTCCGGATTGACCCCGACTCATGCGCAACCTGAAGCTGATATGGATGGCCCGCAAAAGCATTTGTGGGAGGCAGGCGTTGCCGCTTTTGGACTCACCGGACCGGCCTACCCCGGTGCTGCTGATGACGTCAGTCGCTTACTGCCCTTGCCTTGGCTCATCTACCGCGGACCCGTGTGGCGTGCAAGTGGCGGCACATTTGGGGCTCGAGTTGCCAAAAATCAATTTGCCGAACTCGATATTGGGCTGGGTGGCGCCTTGCGCGCCTCCAGTGAAGATGTGCAAGTCCGTCAGGGCATGGCAGACCTGGGGTTTTTGTTCGAGTTTGGCCCGCGCCTCAAGCTGAATCTGGCGCGCCCCAGTTATGGTTCTGTGTTGCGTTTTGAACTTCCCTTGCGAGGGGTTTTTGAACTCCAAAGCGGTCTCAACTACCGAGGCATGGCTCTGGAACCCAAGTTCACTTATGACCATCGGCATCTGGGCGATGGTTGGGGATTCTCTGGCAGTGTCGGTGTTTTTTATGGCGATCAAAGATTCAACCAGTACCTGTATGGCGTACCGTCGGCCTTTGCAACGCCTGCCCGCAGTGCCTATGACGCCAAGGCGGGCTTGATCACGCCCCGGGTTCAACTCACCTTGTCCCACCAACTCAACAAAGACCTGCGAATGTTTGCTTTCAGCCGCACCGATTGGGCTGGCCAAGGCCGCAACAGCAGCAGCCCATTGCATCTGAAAGACCGGGGCAGTTCGCTGGGCTTGGGGGCTGTTTGGACCTTGGGCAGATCGGCTCAAACGGTGGTGGATTGATATTGGGTGGTCCTTCCACCCCACCGCCAGTACCTTCTACCCTCTGAATCAACTTCACTGACCAAGAAAATGCAAAAACATTCATCTATCTTTTTTTTATGTTGGGCCATCAGCTTTCCTGGATGGAGTCAAGCTGAGCCCGTGATGGTGGCCTCCGATATCACTTGCGTGACATGGACAGTGGGCAAGAAAGACAAAGGAGCCAAACTGGCAGAGAGCCACTTGATCGGCTTGTTGGATGGTCTCAGCGCAGGACGACAAATTCCATTCTGGAACTTCAAAGATGGCATGTCACTCCAACAAGTTTATGCATGGATGGACAACTACTGCGCCAACAATCAGGATTCCAGTCTTTACTTCGGCGCTTATGAACTCATCAATGAGCACACAGAAGGTTTGTTTGGCAAGTACAAGCCAGGTTCGCGGGCTGATTGATTGAAGTCAACCGTGACCTTGGCCTAAAGTCCTGCGCACCATGTGCACCAACTTCACCGCCACGCGCAACAAGCCTTGGGTGAAAGAGCACTTGAAGGTGGATTTGCCTACAGCACCCTACCCGCCCGAGGCCTACCCGGGCTATGCCGCACCGCTGGTGGTCAAGAGCCACAGCACGGGGCGGGTGGCTTGCGGCTTGGCCCGCTTTGGCTTGATTCCCGCTTGGGCCAAAGACGACAAGATCAGCCGCCACACCTACAACGCCCGTGCAGAAACTGTGGCCAGCAAACCCAGCTACCGCACGCCTTGGCGGCAACGTCGTTATGGCATCGTGCTGCTAGACAATTTTTTCGAGCCGCACTATGGCAGTGGCAAAGCACAACGGTGGCAAATTGCTTTGCGCTCGCAAGAACCCTTTGGCATCGCCAGCCTTTGGGACACCTGGACCGACCCTGCATCTGGCGAGTTGGTGACGAGCTTTTCAATGTTGACGGTGAACGCGGATGCGCACCCGGTGATGAAACAGTTTCACAAACCAGGGGACGAAAAACGCACACCGCTGGTGTTGGCCACCGCGCAATTTGAGGCGTGGCTGAGTGCTACGCCACACGAGGCGCAGGCGATGATGCATTGGCATGAGATGCCTGAATTGGTCACAATGTCGGCCGTGGCAAAGGTGACTCGCTACGAAGTGAAGGAGGCGTCATGACCGTTGAGCACATTGAGTTTGATGCGCTGATCGCTTTGGCGGTGGTGTTGCTGCTTGTCACCGCGCGAGCACATGCCAATGAATCGCATTGTTATTCGATTCAAAATGCCGACACCAAAAACGCCTGCTTGGCCGCTGTGAAACGTCAAGCGTCTTATTGCTACTCGATTCAAGCGGCAAATAGCAAAAACCTGTGCTTAGCCCAAGTGAACAACCAGAAAAGCTATTTCTTCAGCATCAACAGCCAAGATATGAAGAACCAGTGTTTGGCTTTGATGAAATAACTGATTAACGACTGGCGGAAAGAGAGTCCTACCACCATTAATCCGACAAGTACAGGTAAACCAAAATAACATAAATTAAATCAGTCACTTAACCTATTAGATAGTTCGCCACTGTTCGCTTCATATCGTTAGAATCCACTCACTAAGTGTGGGTAGAAATGTGGGTAGATAAGGATCAGCTATGGCACGAATTGTCGACAAACTCAACCCTTTGATGGTGGCAAAAGCCACTAAGCCAGGCTATTACTCCGACGGGAACGGGCTGTATTTGCAGGTATCTGTGACTGGCTCTAAGAGTTGGATATTTAGGTTCACCATTACAGGTAAACAGCGAGAGATGGGATTGGGTGCATTACACACAATCAGCCTCTCAGAGGCACGTTTAAAAGCCAAGGAACAGCGTTTGATGTTGGTAAATGGGGTTGACCCATTAACAGCTCGTGAAAAAGTCAGAGAGGCT
>CAMCES010000042.1 GCA_945873925.1 Bordetella parapertussis | reverse complement strand
GGCGGCGTTGAATTGCCTTTCGGCGGTGTCAAGCGTAGCGGCCATGGCAGAGAAAAAGGCTTCATGGCTTTGGAAGAAATGAGCACCACCAAAACCGTGATTCACTTCCACGGATAACCACCAATGAAAGCGAGCACATGACTCAACTGAACAACAAAATTGCCATCATCACGGGCGCAGGGGGCGGTTTTGGAGAAGGTATTGCCGATGCCTACATTCGCGAAGGGGCGAAAGTCATCGTGGCTGATATTCAAGACGCAGCTGCCAAGAAAGTGGCTGCCAGCTTGGGTAGCAATGCCAGCGCATTCACCTGCGATGTCAGCCGTGCAGATCAGGTCAAGGCTTTGGTGGCGCATTGCGTTGAGACTTTTGGTATTCCTGACATCGTTGTCAACAATGCGGGTACCACCCACAAAAACAGGCCCATGTTGCAGGTGGATGAAGCCAGCTTTGACAAAGTGTTTGATGTCAATGTGAAGTCCATTTTTCACATGACCCACGCGGTGTTGCCCTTCATGCGCCAAAGAGGCGGTGGGGTGATCTTGAACATCGGCTCGGTTGCCGGCATTCGCCCACGCCCTGGTCTGACCTGGTACAACGCTTCCAAGGGTGCGGTCAACCTGATGTCCAAATCGATGGCAGTCGAGCTCGGTCCGGAGAACATCCGTGTCAATGCGATTTGCCCCGTGATGGGCGTGACGGGTCTGTTTGAAGACTTCATGGGATTGCCAGATACCCCTGAAAACCGTGCCAAGTTCATGGCCACCATCCCCTTGGGGCGTTTTGCGCAAGCCAGTGATGTCGCTGCCGCTGCCGTGTTTTTGGCCAGTGATGCGGCTGAATTTTTCACTGGAGTGGAGTTTCCAGTTGACGGTGGTCGAACCATCTGAAGCCTGCCGCCCGGTCCGCAATTGATTCAAGGAGAAACACAATGAAATTCATCTCTAGCCTGTTGGCGGCAAGCTTGATCAGTGGCTTGACCCTGTCTGCCCAAGCGCAAACAAAACCTGCCGAGCTCAAAATAGGTATCACCACTTTTTTATCAGGCCCGGCCTCGGTGTTTGGTGTGCCCGCCAAAAATGCAGCTGACATCATCATTGAAGATATCAATGCACAAGGCGGCATCGGTGGCGTGAAAATTTCCGCCACCTTCATCGATGAGGGTGTGGGTGCTGACAAAATGTTGTCGGAGTACAGACGCGTGGTGCAAGAGCAAGGCGTCAAAACCATGCTCTCCGCCATTTCCAGTGGCAATTGCAATGTGGTGGCCCCCGTGGCAGAGGACTTGAAAGTACTCAATATCGCCTGGGACTGCGGGACCGAAAAATTGTTGGAAGAAAAGCCATACCAGTATGTGGTGCGCACCCAAGCCAATGCAACCACGGAAATGGTGGCCACAGTCTTGTACCTGCTCAAAACCAAACCGGATTTCCAAACGCTTGCGGTGGTCAACCAAGACTATGCCTGGGGACGTGACTCCTGGGAGATTTTCATCAACACCCTGCGGGTCTTCAAACCCAACGTGAAAGTCGTGGCGGAGATGTTCCCCAAAATGGGGGCAGCAGATTTCTCCACCGAGCTCAGTCGCCTCCAAGCCCTCAAACCCGATGTGGTACTCAACACCTCATGGGGCGGCGATCTCGACACATTTGTGCGTCAAGCGTCGCAACGCGGCGTGTTCAAGCAGAAAACCCTGTTTGTGCTGCCCTTGCTGGAAAGTTCTTTGGAGCGCTTGGGAAGCGCAGTACCTGAAGGCGTGATTGTGGGTGCCCGCGGCGACCACTATTTCCTGCATCCTGAAACCAAAAACGACCCCAAGCACAAAGCCTTTATTCAAAAATTTCGCAGTAAAACAGGTGCCTATCCCATTTACTCGACCTACCACATGGCGCAAGCTTTGTATGGCTTGAAAGCAGGCTACGACAAAGCCATCCAGGCCAACGGCGGCAAATGGCCAAACACAGAGCAAGTCGCAGAAGCGATGCGCACCATAAGCTTCACAGCCTATGGTCGCCCGATTCGCATGCGCGCAGATGGTCAAGGCCTCGAAGATCAGTTGCTGGGCATCACCAAGCGGGTTCCCCAATTTCCTTTTGCGGTAATGGACAAAATGATGCTGGTGCCTGCCGATCTGGTCACCACACCCGTGGGGCAAAAATCCCCCCAGTGGGTGAAAACCATCAACCCCGCTTTGTTGCAAAACAGTGCTTTGAAAATGACGGAATTCAAGTGAGCCTGATCGCGGCAGACGCATTGGCGCAATTGCAGTCTTGGCAAGGTCGAACACACAGCTTGCAAGACAGCATCACTGCAGCACCTCTGCATGGTCTGCACGCCTTGCTGAACCTAGATGACCAAACATTTGCCCCTGATTTTGAACTCCCGCCTTTATGGCATTGGATGTATTTCTTGCCCACGACACCGCAGCACGATTTGGGTTCGGATGGCCATCCGCGCAAAGGGGGCTTCTTGCCGCCTGTGCCCCTGCCCCGACGCATGTGGGCAGGTGGTCGTGTGCAATGGCATGCGCCGCTTCGCTTAGGGCAAAACATCCAACGTGTTTCAACCATCCAAAAAGTGGAGCGAAAAATCGGACGATCTGGTGAACTCGTGTTTGTGCAAGTAGCGCACCAAATCAGCCATGACCATGGTTTGGCCCTGACGGAAGTGCACGATATCGTCTATCGCCCTTTGCAAACCCAAAGCTCGACAGTGGCGGCACCCGCGCTACCTGCCAATCAATGGCAGCAGCCAATGGTGCCCGATGAGGTGATGTTGTTTCGTTACTCGGCCCTGACCTTCAACAGCCACCGTATCCACTACGACCGCAAGTACGCCACTGAAACCGAGGGCTACCCAGGCTTGGTGGTCCATGGCCCCTTGATGGCTACCTGGCTGATGGCGCTGCTGCAACAACACTGCAAGCAGCCAGTAGCTGATTTGTCTTATAAGGCCCTCAAGCCGGTGTTTGAATGCGCTGATCATCGGCCACTGCGCTTGTGTGGTGCGCCTGCGCCAGACGGTCTGTCGGCCCAGCTGTGGGTTGAGGACCACCACGGTGACACAGCCATGCATGCCATCGTGGTTTTCAAAAATGCATGACATGTCCACAACTCATCCAACCCCATCAGCCAAGCCGCTTGACCATGTGACGGTGGTTTCACTCGAACACGCGATCGCGGCACCGTTTTGCACCCGGCAATTGGCCGATTTGGGCGCCAGGGTGATCAAGGTGGAGCGCCCTGAGTCGGGTGACTTTGCCAGAGGCTATGACCAACGCGCTCGTGGCGCATCCTCCCACTTTGTGTGGGTTAACCGCTCCAAAGAAAGCTTGGCTCTGGATTTGAAAAATCCTGCGCATTTGCAGGTGCTCAAACAACTGATAGGCAAAGCCGATGTGCTGGTGCAAAACCTCGCCCCAGGGGCAACGGCCCGCATGGGTTTGGATGCAGCAAAACTGCGGCAGGACAATCCCCGCCTCATCGTTTGTGATATTTCTGGCTATGGCAACGAGGGGCCTTACCGCGATAAAAAAGCCTATGACTTGCTGATCCAAAGTGAAGCAGGTTATTTGTCTGTGACGGGCACGCCTGAGCATCCCAGCAAAAGCGGCAACTCCATTGCCGACATTGCAGCTGGCATGTATGCTTACACCAATATCTTGTCTGCTTTGATTCACCGAGATAAAACCGGTGAAGGTGCGCACATCGATGTCTCCATGTTGGAGTCATTGGCCGAGTGGATGGGTTACCCGATGTACTACGCCATGGATGATGCAGCTCCCCCGCCTCGCACAGGAGCATCGCATGCCACGATTTATCCCTATGGCCCCTTCTCCGCAGGCGATGGTGGCACCGTGATGCTGGGCTTGCAAAATGAGCGAGAGTGGGTGAAGTTTTGTGAAGTGGTGCTGCAGCAACCTTCTTTGGCAAGCGACGAGCGTTTTCACAACAACAGCTTGCGCAACCAAAACCGCGAGGCCTTGGCAGCCATCATCCATTCGGTCTTCAATGGCTTGACTGCGGCTGAGGTGATCACCCGTTTGGACCAAGCCCCGATTGCCAATGCACGAATGAACACCATGGCTGACCTGTGGGCGCACCCGCAGTTAACAGCCCGTCATCGTTGGACCCAAGTAGATTCACCAGCGGGCCTGTTGCCCGCATTGCTACCACCTGGCGTGCAAAGCAGTTTCAATTACGCCATGGGTCCGATTCCCAGTGTGGGTCAGCATACCCAATCCATATTGCTTGAATTGGGCATCACGCTGTCCGACTGAGAGGGTTTGATGACATCGATTTTCGATCAACATTTGGACAAAAACGCTGCCAATTTCACAGCCTTGTCGCCCATCAGCTTCATCGAACGAAGTGCTGAAGTCTTTGGTGACATGGAAGCCGTGATCCATGGAGATCGACGATACAACTGGCGGCAAGTGCGCGAACGCTCTGCCCGGTTGGCTGCCGCGCTGCGCGCAGCCGGTGTGGCGCGCGGCAGCACGGTGAGTGTGATGTTGTCAAACACACCCGAAATGCTTGAGGCGCATTACGCGGTTCCTGCGCTCAATGCCGTGCTCAATGCCCTGAACACCCGCTTGGATGCGGCCTTGCTGGCTTGGCAGATGAACCACTGCGAAGCCAGCGTGCTGATCACGGACCGTGAATTCTCAAGCACCATGTCGCTCGCCATAGCCATCTTGCATAAGCAGTACCAGCGTGAATTGCTGGTGATCGATGTCTGTGACAGCGAGTATGCAGGCGCAGGCGAACGCATCGGTCACCATGACTATGAGGCATGGATCAGTCAACACGAACCCCTGGCGCTCTTGCAAGGTCCGACCGACGAATGGGATGCGATTGCAGTCAGCTACACCTCTGGCACCACGGGCGACCCCAAGGGCGTGGTGACCCACCACCGAGGGGCTTACTTGAATGCCGTGAGCAATGCAGTGACTTGGCACATGGCTGCCTTCCCCAAATACCTATGGACCTTGCCGATGTTCCATTGCAATGGTTGGTGTTTCCCGTGGACCATCGCCATGCTGGGGGGCGTGCATGTATGCCTGCGCAAAGTCGAGGCCGAAAACATCTTGCGCCACATGGCTGAACACCAGGTGGGTTATTACTGCGCAGCACCCATCGTGCACAACCTGTTGATCGCAGCGCCAAAGGCATGGCGCGATCAAGTGACACACCCCATCAAAGGGATGGTCGCGGGCGCAGCACCACCTGCAGCCATGATCGAAGGCATGGCTCAAATGGGTTTTGACATCACCCATGTGTATGGACTCACTGAGGTCTATGGGCCAGCCTCTGTGGCTGTCAAACGCCCTGAATGGTCAAACCACCACCTGTCTGAACAAGTGCGGTTGAATGGCCGCCAAGGTGTGCGCTATCCCTTGCAAGAAGGCATGTGCGTGAAGGACCCTGAGACCATGCTCGACATGCCTGCCGATGGTCAGTCCATGGGCGAAATCATGTTCAAGGGCAACATCTTGATGAAAGGCTATTTGAAAAACCCACAAGCCACGACTGAGGCCTTTTCGGGTGGCTGGTTTCATACCGGTGACTTGGCCGTCACCGAACAAGACGGGTACATGCGGATCAAAGACCGCAGCAAAGACATCATCATTTCAGGTGGGGAAAACATCAGTTCCATCGAGGTTGAAGATGCGCTCTACAGGCATCCTGCCGTGATGAGCTGCGCTGTGGTTGCAAAGAAAGACGAAAGATGGGGTGAAGTACCCGTGGCATTTGTTGAACTCAGGCCGAAAATCGAAGCGACTGAGCAAGCCTTGATGGCGCATTGCAAAGCTTTATTGGCAAGTTACAAGATACCCAAACAGTTCAGGTTCGAGACCATTCCGAAAACATCGACTGGGAAAATTCAAAAATTTGAATTGCGATTGCGGGTCAGCAATTCGGGCGACTGAGTCGGTTTGCCGGCAACCGTTTCAACAGCAACGGCTCATGCGATTGGGCCCCTCACCAAACCTGGCTGCCTGACGCTCTCGGAAGAAAGCCTCATAGTCCATCACAGGTTTGTCGCTGTGGTTTTTGGCCATGTGGTCTAAATAATTTTGATAGCTGGGAACGCCCACCATCAGGTGGGCGGTTTGCAAAAAATACCCATTGAGGGCTTTGAGTTTTTCAAACACGGGGGACATATCAACATCACGCGGATTGCATTTCAACCCCACCCGCCTCATGGGTGGTGGGATGCGGTGAACGCATGGATTTGATGCACTCTCGGACGCCGTAGAAAACCACCGACAGCAAAACCAACATGAACAACGCCGCCAAGCCGGCATTCAAATAGTTGTTAAACACAATTTGATGCATCTGTGCGACAGACTTGGCAGGAGCCAGCAGTTGACCCTGAGCCAGGGCATCCTGGAACTTGTGGGCATTCGACAAGAACCCAATTTTGGGGTTGCTGTGAAAGATTTTTTCCATGCCTGCCGTCATCGTGCAAATCAGCAGCCATGTGGTGGGCAACAGCGTGACCCAGGCAAATCGCTGACGTTTCATTTTGAACAAGACCACGGTGCACAAAGTCAGGGCAATCGCAGCCAGCATCTGGTTGGAAATACCGAACAAGGGCCAAAGGGTGTTGATACCTCCCAAGGGGTCAGAAACGCCTTGGTATAAGAAATAGCCCCATGCACTGACGCACAAGACAGACGCCAGCAGGTTGCCACTGATCGACTGGGTGCTTTTGAGGGACGGCACGAAAGTACCCATCAGGTCTTGCAGCATGAAGCGGCCAACCCGAGTACCCGCATCCACTGCGGTCAAGATGAACAAGGCCTCAAACAAAATCGCAAAGTGGTACCAAAAGGCCATCATGCCAGGCCCGCCCAAGGCAGAGGCAAAGATTTGCGCCATGCCCACCGCCAAGGTGGGTGCACCGCCAGTGCGGGAAATGATGGTGGACTCGCCGACACTGCGAGCTGTTTCTTGGAGCATTTCGGGGGTGATGACAAAGCCCCATTGACTGATGGCTGCAGCAGCGGTTTCGGGTGTGGTGCCGATCAGTGCCGCCGGGCTGTTCATGGCGAAATAAACCCCTGGGTCAATGATGGAAGCAGCCACCAAAGCCATCACCGCCACAAAAGACTCCATCAACATGCCGCCATAACCAATCATGGGCGCATGCATCTCGTTTTCAAGCAGCTTGGGCGTGGTGCCAGAAGAGATCAGTGCATGAAAACCAGAGACAGCACCACAAGCAATGGTGATGAACAAGAAAGGAAACAGTGAGCCAGACCACACCGGCCCTGTGCCATCAATGAACTGGGTAACAGCCGGCATTTTCAAGTCGGGTGCCACGAACAAAATACCGATGGCCAAGCCGATGATGGTGCCAATCTTCAAGAAAGTTGACAGGTAATCGCGTGGCGCAAGCAGCAGCCACACTGGCAGTATGGAGGCCACCACACCATAGACCAACAACATCAATGTCAGTTGCTTGCCATCGAAAGTGAACATCGGCGCCAGCAGGGGATCAGCAGCGACTTGACCACCGTAAATGATGGACAGCATCAGCAACACAAAGCCAATCAGCGAAATCTCTGTCACCCTGCCTGGACGGAAATAGCGGGAATACAGCCCCATGAAAACCGCGATGGGTATCGTGGCTGCGACGGTGAAGGTGCCCCATGGGCTTTCGGCCAGTGCCTTGACCACAATCAAGGCCAGCACGGCCAACAAAATCGTGATGATCATGAAGGTACCGAACATCGCGATCAAACCAGGCACGGCCCCCATTTCTTCCTTGACCATGTCACCCAGTGAACGGCCATTGCGTCGGGTAGAGATGAACAAAACCATGAAGTCTTGCACCGCACCTGCCATCACCACACCCACCAGCAACCACAACAAGCCAGGCAGGTAACCCATTTGCGCGGCCAACACCGGACCGACCAAAGGTCCTGCCCCTGCAATCGCAGCGAAGTGGTGACCAAACAATACATTTTTATGGGTGGGCACATAGTCCAGGCCGTCATTGAGCCTGACCGCCGGCGTGAGGCGCTTGGGGTCAAGTTGCATCACATGGGTGGCGATGTACAAAGCGTAGAAACGATAAGCGATCAGGTAAACGGATATGGCCGCGGTCACGATCCATAAAGCGTTGATGCTTTCACCTTGAGTCAGCGCAACGGTACCCAGTGAAAAAGCGCCCAAAATGGCAATCGCCACCCAAATCACATATTTACTGATCATGTTCAAAGCAGTCTCCTGGTCGCTTTCATTGTTGTTTCTTGCTCAATTCTAACAATACCCCTCAGGCCTGATTTGCTCACCGATTGACCAGGTTGGGGGGAATGCGCAAAGTGATTGCAGCGCCGATCACCAACACCATAGCCAGCAGGTACATGCCGGCATCGGTCGATTGGGTCGCTTGCTTTAACCATCCCACCAAATAGGGTGCCAAAAAGCCAGCCAAGTTGGCGATCGAGTTGATCGCTGCAATGCCTGCGGCGGCGGCGGCGCCTGCCAAAAAAGCAGTGGGCAGACTCCAAAACAGCGGTATGGCCGAGACGATGCCCATGCAAGCAAAGATCAGGGCAATAAAAGACAGGTAAACATTGCTGGCCAAAACCACAGACAAGGTCAAGCCAACTGCCGCCATGAGCATCGGTACCACCACATGCCAGCGGCGTTCCTTGTGGCGATCTGCGCTTCGACCAAACAAAATCATAGAGACAGCACCTGCAAACCAAGGAACAGCAGAGAGTAGGCCAATGGACAAATTGTCTGTCACCCCCATGCCCTTGATCAATGTGGGCAACCAAAAACTCACGCCGTACAAGCTCATGGCCATGCTGAAATAAATCGCACTCATCACCCACATACGCTTGTTTTTCAAGACTTCCCAAACAGGCATGTGGGTTTTGTGTTGCTCATCTTCTGCAATGCGTTGGGTCAGCAATGCCCGTTCAGACTCCGTCAGCCATTTGGCTTCGCTGATTCGATCGTCCAGGTATTGGTAAACAACGAAGCCAAAAATGACGGCGGGCAGCGCCTCTAAAAAGAACATCCACTGCCAACCCTGTAAGCCCTGCACCTGGTCCCAACTCTTCATGATCCAACCGGACAGGGGACCGCCAATGACACCCGCCAAAGGTATGCCTGTCATGAACAGTGAAATGATGCGGCCACGTCGATGGGCGGGATACCAATAAGTCAAATACAAAATGATGCCCGGAAAAAACCCGGCCTCAGCGACGCCCAACAAAAATCGCATCACATAAAACTGGGTTTCAGTTTGGATAAACATCATGGAGCCAGAAATCACACCCCAAGTGACCATGATGCGGGCGATCCAGGCGCGGGCACCGACCCGATGCAAGATGATGTTGCTTGGCACCTCAAAGAAGAAGTAGCCAATGAAAAACATCCCTGCACCCAACCCATACACCGTGTCCGAGAAACCCAGTTCACCTGCCATTTGCAGCTTGGCAAAACCCACATTCACCCGGTCCAGGTAAGCAATGATGTAACAAACCAAAAGCAAAGGAATCAAACGCCAAGTGACCTTGAGGTAGGTCGCATCCTCAACCGCATTGGCGGTCTGATCTGTGGTCGTGGGCTGGGTGCTCATGGCGATCCTTTGTTGGAAGTACGGTGAAGCAGTTCCCCCACCATGCCGCGGCGGAACATCAAAACACAAATCACAAAAATCAAACCCGTGACGATGGTCACGGATTCGCCCAAACTGGCAAACCATTCCAGACCAGTGGCCTGGCTGATCGCCAAGCCCATTTCGCCCATTTTGTTTTCCAATAAAACGATCACAAATGCGCCCAAGACAGGACCGAGCACAGTGCCCAAGCCACCCACCAAGGTCATCAACACCACCAAACCAGAGGTGCTCCAGTGTGCATCGGTCAGGGTTTCAAAGCCGAGGACCAACACCTTGGTTGCACCAGCCATGCCAGCCAGCGCGCCTGACAACACGAAAACGAGCAATTTGTAACGGTTCACGTCGTAGCCCAGTGAAATGGTTCTGGCCTCGTTTTCTTTGATGGCACGCAACACCTGTCCAAAGGGCGAATGGACGGCGCGGTGGATAACGCCAAATCCAAACAGAAAAATCAGCAGTACGGTGTAGTAAAGCGTCAAGTCATTGTTCAGGTCCAAGAAGCCCAACAACTGTCCTCTGGGCACACCCTGCAGGCCGTCTTCTCCGCCGGTGAAACTGGCCTGTAGCCAAAGAAAATAAAGCATTTGCGACAAGGCCAAGGTGATCATGGTGAAGTAAATACCTTGCCGCCGAATCGCCAAAGAACCCATCACCCAAGCGACCAAAGCACCAAACGCCGTACCCGCCAAAATACCCATCTCAGGCGACCAGAGCATGTCACGCATGAGATAGCCAGACACATACCCTGCGCCCCCCAAAAAGGCAGCGTGGCCAAAGGAAAGCAAACCCGTGTATCCAATGAGCAGGTTGAAGGCGCATGCAAACAAGGCAAAGCACAACAGCTTCATCATGAATACCGGGTAAACCACCAAGGGCGCGAGCAGTCCCAACAAGATCAAAAACGCGGAAAAGATGAACTTCAGCATGGGGTTTGCATCTCGGTTATTTTTCTTTGCCAAACAAGCCAGCGGGTCTGAACCACAGTACCAAGGCCATGATGATGAACACCACGGTGCTCGAGGCTTCCGGATAGAACACTTTGGTGAAACCCTCAATCACGCCAAGACCCAGGCCAGTCAGAATCGAGCCCATGATGGACCCCATTCCGCCAATCACCACCACCGCAAACACCACGATGATCAAGTTAGAGCCCATCAACGGGGCCACTTGGTAAACAGGCGCGGCCAACACGCCTGCAAAGGCAGCCAAAGCCACGCCAAAACCGTAGGTGAGCGTGACCATCAGGGGGACGTTGACCCCAAAAGCCTCAACCAAACGCGGGTTTTCAGTACCCGCCCTGAGATAGGCGCCGAGTTTGGTTTTTTCAATGACAAACCAAGTGGCAAAGCAAACGACCAAAGATGCAACCACCACCCAAGCTCGGTAATTAGGCAAGACCATGAAGCCCAGGTCGGTCGCACCTTCTAAGCTTTCGGGCACGCTGTAGGACAGACCGGACGAGCCATAAATCAAACGAAAAATGCCTTCGATCATCAAGGTGACACCGAATGTCAGGAGCAAGCCATACAAATGGTCGAGCTTGTAGAGCCATTGCAACATGGATTTTTCAATAAGCATACCGACAATCCCGACCAACAAAGGAGCCAGCAACAACATGGTCCAGTAGGACAAGTTGAAATAGGTCAGCCCCATCCAAGTCACCATGGCCCCCATCATGAACATGGCACCATGGGCAAAGTTGATGACGTTGAGCAAGCCAAAAATCACGGCCAGCCCCAGACTCAACATGGCATAGAAAGAACCATTGACCAAACCCAACAGGAGCTGGCTGAGGATGGCGGGAAGCGAAATACCAAAAATATCCATGACTTTCAGTGTTTGAGTAACAGGTGGTGTCTAGTGGGGCAAATCACTTCTTGACCAATGCGCACTTGGACTGCGCCAACGAAGTAAAGGCTTGGTCACCTGGCACCATGGCGAGTTGTTTGTAGTAATCCCAGGGCTTGGTGGACTCCGATGGTTTTTTCACCTGCAGCAAAAACATGTCGTGGATCATCCGCCCGTCTTCTCGGATGTATGCATTCTTGGCGTACATGTCATTGATCTTGTTTTTCTTGAGCACGGCCAAGACTTTATGGGTCTCGTCTGTTTTGGCATCCCTGACCGCCTTAAGGTAGGTCAGCGCCGCCGAGTAATTGCCGGCTTGAACACTGCTGGGCATGCGTTTGTATTTTTCAAAAAAACGTGCGGAGAATTTGCGTGTCTCCTCGTTTTGGTCCCAGTACCAGCTGTCGGTGGTGAGCAAACCTTCGGTGTTTTTCAAGCCCAGTGCATGCACATCGTTGATGAAAACCAGCAAGCCAGCAAGCTTCATTTTTTTGTCGACACCAAACTCCTTGGCAGCTTTCATGCTGTTGACAAAGTCACCTCCTGCATTGGCCAGGCCCAACACCTGCGCCTTCGAGCTTTGTGCTTGCAACAAAAAAGAAGAGAAGTCAGACGCGTTCAAGGGATGACGAACAGCGCCCAATACACGACCACCCGCAGCGTTGACCACCTCCGAGGAATCCTTTTCTAGGGAGTGACCAAAAGCGTAATCTGCGGTCAAGAAAAACCATGCCTTGTCACCGCGGTCGATGATCGCCTTGCCAGCCACCTTGGCCAATGCAACTGTGTCGTAAGCGTAGTGGATGGTGTAGGGCGTGCATTCTTCGTTGGTCAAACGGGCAGACCCGGCCCCAATGTTGATGTAGATACGCTTTTTATCGGCCAACACACGACTGGTGGCCAGCGCAGTTCCCGAGTTGGTACCACCCAAAATCATCGCCACATTGTTTTGGTCGATCCACTCCCGGGCTTTGGATGCTGCAATGTCAGCCTTGTTTTGATGGTCTAACGTGAGCAATTCAATGTTGCGACCCAAAACCTTGCCACCAAAGTCTGCGATCGCCATTTTGATGACCTCGGCACCTGCAGGGCCGTCAATATCGGCATACAAACTGGACATGTCGGTGATGAACCCGATTTTCAAACTGTCCGATTGGGCCAAGCCGGGCAAGCTAACCGCACACATGACCGATACAAGCAATTGTCTAAATATCATGGGTAACTCCTGTTTCAGCAATGCATCTCAAAACTGGGCTTAAACACCCAGCAGTTCGTTCAACACGGGCATTTGCGCCTTTAATTCATGGGCTCCAAATGCCAGCGCCACCTGACCGTGCTCGATCACATAGAACCTGTCCGCCAAAGGCGCGGCGAAATGGAAATTTTGCTCCACCATCACGATCGTGAAGCCTTGGGCCTTGAGGGTGGTGATCATGTGCGCCAGGGCTTGGACAATCACAGGGGCCAAGCCCTCGGAAATTTCGTCAAGCAGCAGCAAATTGGCACCGGTTCGCAAGATCCGTCCCACCGCCAGCATTTGTTGTTCACCGCCGGACAAACGCATCCCAGGGCTGTTTTTGCGCTCGTGCAAATTGGGGAACATGGTGTAGATGTCTTCTAGGGACATCGGATGGCCACGCTGGTTGACCTGCGGCGGCAACAGAAGATTTTCTTCGCAGGACAAGCTGGCGAAGATGCCGCGCTCTTCAGGACAATAGCCCACCCCATGGTGAGCGATTTGGTGGGTGGGCAAGCCAATGGTCTCAACACCTTTTATGCGAATGGAGCCTTGGCGCTTACCAACCAAACCCATGATGGCCCTTAACGTGGTTGTGCGTCCAGCGCCATTGCGACCCAGCAAAGTCACGACTTCACCCTTCATCACCTGCAAATTCAGACCATGCAAAATATGGGACTCGCCATACCAGGTGTGCAGGTTTTGAATGTCCAGGGCTGTCACCGTACTCATGCTTGCAACCCAGCAAGATCGGCAACCGCGGTTCCCATGTAAGCCTGAATGACCTGTGGATTTTGAGAGACTACTGGGTAAGGTCCTTCAGCCAAGACGGCGCCACGCTGCAGCACAGTGATGGTGTCGGCGATGCTGGCAACCACATTCATGTTGTGCTCGACCATCAAGATGGTGCGACCATGCGAGACGCTTTTGATCAGTTGTGTCACCCGGTCAACATCTTCATGTCCCATGCCTTGCGTTGGCTCATCCAGCAACATCAACTCGGGATCCATCGCCAGGGTGGTTGCGATTTCAAGGGCTCGCTTGCGCCCGTAGGGCAAGTTCAGCGCAAGTTCGTGGGCAAGACTCGTCAAATCCACTTCAGCCAACAGTTGCATGGCTTGGTCATTGAGTTGGTTCAAGGAAGCCTGGCTGCGCCAAAAATGAAACGAGGTGCCCAACTTGCGTTGCAAGCCGATGCGAACATTGTCGAGAACAGTCATTTGCGGATAGACAGCGGAGATTTGGAAAGAGCGGATCACGCCTCGCCTTGCTATTTGCGCAGGTTTCTCAGCCGTGATGTCAATCCCATTGAAAAAAATATGTCCGCTGGAAGGCTCCAAAAACTTGGTCAATAAATTGAAGCAAGTGGTTTTGCCAGCGCCGTTGGGGCCAATCAGTGCATGGATGTGGCCACGCTTGACAGACAGGTTGACATGGCTGACGGCCACAAAACCCTTGAACTCTTTGGTCAAGGATTGGGTCAAAAGGATGGGGGAGTCAGACATGGAAATGGCAACAGTTAATCAAATCATTTTCACCTTTTTTTCACCCCCTGAGCCACAAGGCATTCCCTAGGTCAAAAGTTGCGCTCACACGGAGAAATTTAGTCCTATGATGAAAAGATGCATCAACAACACATTGCTTGAGCCCATGGCATTGGATGGATTTTTGTTGCTGGCCAGTGCGTCTGCCTTGCTGGTTGGCTTATCCAAGGGCGGCTTGCCAACGATAGGCATGTTGGCGGTACCCCTGCTCTCCATGGTCATGTCGCCGGTGAAAGCCGCCGCCCTGTTGCTGCCAATCTTTGTGGTGTCCGACATGGTCAGTGTTTGGCTTTACCGACGCCAGTTCAGTGCTGACAACCTCAAGATACTGATTCCAGCGAGTTTGATGGGTGTGTTGGTGGGATGGCTAACCGCTTCATTCACCTCAGACAGTGCAGTGACCTTGCTGATTGGCTGCATAGGCATGGGGTTTTGCCTGTCTGTTTGGCTCAGGCGCACCGAACCACCACCACAAGCGGCAGAGCTCAAAAAAGGTATTTTCTGGGGTGCGCTGGCTGGCTTCACCAGTTTCATCTCGCACGCGGGTGCGCCACCGTTTCAGGTGTATGTGTTGCCACAGCGTTTACCCAAAGCGGTGTTTGCGGGCACAGCCACCATGCTGTTTAGCGTCATCAACTTGGCCAAAGTCTGGCCCTACCAGCAACTCAACCCCTACAGCGTTGCAGACCTGTACCAAGCCGCATGGTTGGTGCCAGCCGCTTTGGTGGGTACGGTGATCGGCGCCTACCTCACCAAAATCATCCAGGAGAAATGGTTTTTCAGGTGGGTGCAATGGGCGTTGTTTGGCATCTCGGTCAAGCTGGTGTGGGATGGTGCCCATGGCTTGGGATGCTGCTGAAAGATGGAGGCGCGGGCCGGAGTCGAACCGACCTACACGGATTTGCAATCCGGTGCATAACCGCTTTGCTACCGCGCCACTTACTTTGAAATCAATGGGTTACGTGTTTTAGGTAAGCCCCTGATATTTCTGTGTCCTTCACCTGTCCTTCAAGGTGAACACATGGCGACTTATCGCAAACGCAACGACAAATGGCAAGCCCGAGTGCAACGCTCTGGCCAAAGCTCAATAGCCAAGTCCTTCAACAACAAAGCAGACGCCATCAAGTGGGCACGCAACGTTGAGGCCCAGCTAGACCTAGGGATACTGGCACCTAAGCAAACTATGCCGCGCCTTATGTCGATGGTAGATCGCTATGTTGAGGAAGTGACGCCGACTAAAAAAGGCAAATCACAAGAGCGGTATAGAGCCAATCAGTTCAAGAAGACCAAGCTCGCCGACATGCAACTGGACAAGATCACAGCTGAGGTTGTCGCCCAATACCGTGAC
>CAMCES010000041.1 GCA_945873925.1 Bordetella parapertussis | reverse complement strand
GTGGACAACGCTTTTGGCAAGACCACCAAAACAGGTGCCGATCTTGAAAAAGCCAAGGCCATGCGCGAAGAAGGCGAACGTCTCTTCAAAGAAGGCAAAGAAGACGAAGCCTTGAAAATTTTGAAAGAAGCGAAAAAGTTTTTGCTAGAGTAAACAGTGCCGAGAGCAAAAAAAACATGGGGCGAGAAGATGAACGCAAAGCCGCCCCATCACGTCATCCTTGACAAGGATTTCGCGGGCATCCCCAAAGGGTCAAGACTGCACATTTCCTCCCCGGTTGAAGTCGCGGACGAGTTGAAAAAAATTCCACCAGGCTCAACCATGTCGGTACAAGCTTTCAGACGAAAGCTGGCAGAGAAAAACAAATGCGATGCCACATGCCCAGTCTCTACGTCCATCTTCCTCAAAATAGTGGCGGAGCATGCTTGGGAAGAATACAACCGTACCAGTAGCACGCAAGACCTTGCCCCGTTTTGGCGGACTGTCGATGCAAGCTCACCCATGGCAAAAAAACTGAGTTTCGATTCAGCGTGGATTGACTTGCAAAGAGAACTTGAAGCGTGATTTCAGCTGTTAAAAGCGCATCAGCATTGAAGCTTAAGAAGAAAAAATTGGCGGAAAGAGAGGGATTCGAACCCTCGGTACAGGTAAACCTGTACGCCGGATTTCGAATCCGGTGCATTCGACCACTCTGCCATCTTTCCGGGTCTTGCTGAAAATACAAAAAGAATTCTAAGTCAGCACTTTCAAGCCACCCATGTAGGCTTGCAGTGCATCAGGCACGCGCACACTGCCGTCGGCTTGTTGGTAGTTTTCCAGCACCGCCACCAGGGTGCGGCCCACGGCCAAGCCCGAGCCGTTCAAGGTGTGCACCAATTCGTTTTTGCCTTGCGCATTTTTAAAACGCGCTTGCATGCGGCGTGATTGAAACGCTTCGCAATTGGACACCGAGCTGATCTCGCGGTAGGTGTTTTGCGCGGGCAACCACACTTCCAAATCGTGCGTGCGAGCCGCCCCGAAACCCATGTCACCGGAGCACAGCGCCATCACACGGTAAGGCAAGCCCAGCTTTTGCAAAATGGCTTCGGCGTGGCGGGTCATCTCTTCCAAAGCCTCGTTGCTTTTCTCGGGGTGCACGATTTGCACCATCTCCACTTTGTCAAACTGGTGCTGGCGAATCATGCCGCGTGTGTCGCGGCCGTGGCTGCCGGCTTCCGAGCGGAAACATGGTGTGTGCGCGGTCAACTTGATAGGCAAGTCGCTCTCTGTCAACACGGTGTCGCGCACCATGTTGGTCAAGGGCACTTCACTGGTGGGAATCAGGTACAGGGCTTGGCCGTCGCTCTCGCCGTCTTGGCCACCCTTTTTGGCGGCAAACAAATCTTCTTCAAACTTGGGCAGTTGGCCGGTGCCGCGCAAGCTGTCAACGTTGACGATGTAGGGGGTGTAGCACTCGGTGTAACCGTGCTCTTGGGTTTGCACATCCAACATGAACTGCGCCAACGCCCGGTGCATGCGGGCCATCGGCCCCTTCATCACGGTGAAGCGTGAGCCCGAGAGCTTGACGCCCATTTCAAAATCCAAGCCCAACGGTTCGCCCAGCGCCACATGGTCTTTGGCCTCAAAGCCCAAAGGGGTGGGCTCGGTGCCGCTGGGGCTCCAGCGGCGCAACTCCACATTCCCATGTTCATCCGCGCCCACGGGCACGCCTTCTTGGGGCAAATTCGGTACGGCCAGCAACAGGTTTTGCAACTCGGCTTGCAACGCGTCCAAACGCACCGCAGACGCATCGAGTTCGGTTTTGAGTTGACCCACTTCGGCCATCACCGCGTTGGCGGATTCACCCTTGCCTTTGAGCATGCCAATTTGCTTGGACAAGCTGTTGCGTTGGGCCTGCAATTCCTCGGTGCGTGTTTGCAGGGTTTTGCGTTCGTTCTCTAAAGCGGTGAATGTGGATTCATTCAAAAACACTTGGGGGTTTTTGCGGGTTTGCAAACGCGCCAGCACTTGGGGCAAATCGCGGCGAAGAAGGGCAATGTCAAGCATGGGTTCGGTCTATGTTCGGTCAGTCGTTGCGCAAGCCTTTGGGCAGCGGGAATTTAACGGTTTCTTGCACACCCTCCAGGGTACGAACCGAATGGGCGCCGAGTTCGCGCAAACGTCTGATCACTTGTTGTACCAACACATCGGGGGCGGAGGCGCCAGCGGTCAGGCCAATTTTGGATTTGCCGTCCAGCCACTCGGCCTGCAACTCACCCGCATGGTCGACCATGTAGCTGGGGGTGCCGTACTTGGCAGCGACATCGCGCAGTCGGTTGCTGTTGGAGCTGCTGGGGCTGCCCACCACGATCACCACGTCCACTTGGGGGCTGAGCACTTTGATCGCGTCTTGGCGGTTTTGGGTGGCGTAGCAAATGTCTTGTTGCTTGGGTTCGCGCACCATGGGAAAGCGCGTTTTCACCGCGGCCATGATCTCTGCAGCGTCGTCCACGCTCAAAGTGGTTTGGGTCACCACCGCGAGTTTGTTGGTTTGTGTGGGTTGCACAGTCAACACGTCTTCAGCGTCTTCCACCAAGTGGATGCCAGAGGGCAACTGTCCCATCGTGCCTTCGACCTCGGGATGGCCCTTGTGTCCAATCATGATGAACTCATAGCCTTCTTTGTGGAGCTTGGCCACTTCGACATGCACCTTGGTGACCAATGGGCAGGTGGCATCAAACACCTGAAAGCCACGGCGCTCGGCTTCATGCTCAACTTCTTTGGGTACGCCATGTGCACTGAAGACCAAGGTGGCTCCTTCTGGAACATCGTTCAAGTCCTCGATGAAGATGGCCCCGCGCGCTTTCAAGTCCTCTACCACATGGGTGTTGTGCACGATTTCGTGCCGCACATAAATAGGCGAGCCAAACTTAGCCAGGGCATGGTCCACGATGTCAATCGCGCGGTCTACGCCAGCGCAAAAGCCGCGCGGTTCGGCCAAGATGATTTCTTGCGGGTTGACAGGCGACATCACAACACCCCAATCACATGAATTTCCAGGCTGACCGGCTGTCCGGCCAATGGATGGTTGAAATCAAAAAGTACGGCCTCTGCGTCGACTTGCTGGACCGAACCTGCATACCGTCGACCATTGTCAGGCGCTGGGAATTCCACCACCTCACCGACTTGGTAGCTGGCTTGTGCCTCCCCAAATTGGCTCAACAACTCGCGGGATACCCACTGCAGCATCTCGGGGTTGCGCGCACCAAAAGCCTCGCCCGCTGGCAGTTCCAGGGTCACGTGCTCGCCTTCGGCCAAACCGAGCATCTGGGCTTCTATGGCCGGTGACAATTCGTTGTTACCCAAAGACAGCGTGGCAGGTGGACCGCCAAAGGTATTGATGATGTCACCCTGCGGTCCGCTCAAGCGGTAATGCAATGTGAGGAACGAGCCGGGCTGAATCAGTTGGGTGGTGGTCATACGGGTCTGGGTAAACTGGCCCTATTGTAGAAAGGGATGCAGTTCACTGATTTCTGCGGTGATAGCGCACCCCCCAAGCGCTCTAGCATCAGCGATCATTGCCCAGGTGTTCACCTCTTTTTCCATCTCTCCCCGCAGGCTGCCATGATGCTTCAAGATCTTCCCAAATCCATGCGTCCACGCGAAAAGCTGCTGGCCTTGGGCGGTCAAGCGCTGACCGACCTCGAGCTCGTTGCTGTCATGCTTGGTACGGGTCGGCCAGGTCAAAACGTGTTGCAGCTCGCCCAAAGTTTGCTTGACCGTTTTGCCGGTCTGGCCGGTCTGCTGCATGCCAGTCCTGCCCAATTGCAAGCCGTCAAGGGCTTGGGCGGTTCAGCCCGCTGCGCCCAGTTGGTCGCGGTGCTGGAAATGTCCAGCCGTGTGCTTCAACAAAAGTTGCGCAAACGCGATGCCATGGGCAATCCCGAAACTGTCCGGCAATTTTTGCAACTGCAGATCGGTGCCTTGGACCATGAGGTCTTTGGGGTGATGTTTCTCGATGCCCAAAACCGCTTGCTGCTCTACCGCAACATGTTCAAAGGGACCTTGAACCAAACCTCGGTCTACCCACGCGAAGTGGTCAAGTTGGCCCTAGAGGTGGGTGCTGCCGCGGTGATTTTTTCGCATAACCATCCCAGTGGCATGGTGCAGCCCTCGTCCGCCGACACCGCGCTCACCCGCAGTTTGCATACGGCTTTGGCGATGGTGGACATTCGGGTTTTAGACCACATCATTGTCAGTACCGAGCAGTCCTGGTCCATGGCCGAGCGCAGCCCATGGTGAAAGCGCGCAGCCTGCAAGACTTGGCGACCATCAAGGCTGATTTGGTTAAGCAAGCCGCCCAAGCCGCTGCCGAGAAAGCCGCACATGAGCAGGCAGAAAAGCAAGCGCAGGCCGAGCGCAACCTGTTCAAGCGGGCCATTGGTGCCGTGCAACCGCTCGCCCATGAACCGCGGGTGACCCTGTCGCCAGTCCCGGCCAAACCACTGGCTTTTCAACAGCAACTCGATGACCACAATGTGCTGCGCGAAAGCCTAAGCGATGATTTTGATGTCTCCACCTTGCTCGACACCGACGACGAGTTGAGCTATCGCAGCACCGGCATTGGCACCGATGTCACCCAAAAACTTCGCAAAGGGCACTGGAGTCTGCAAGGGCAAATCGATTTGCATGGTTTGCGAAGCGATGAAGCGCGGGAGGCCCTGGGCCAATTCATCCGTGACGCATCCAAACGAGGTTGGCGCTGCATCCGGGTGGTGCATGGAAAGGGTTTGGGCTCACCAGGCAAAACCCCGGTGCTCAAGTCCAAGGTGCAGCGCTGGTTGGTGCAAAAAACCGAGGTGCTGGCTTTTGTGCAGGCCAAGGGCTCAGAGGGTGGTGCTGGGGCTTTGGTGGTGTTGTTGAAATAGCGTCATTGAGAAGCATGGCGCAAGGTCTGCACCACAGGTCGTTGCAAAACCTCGCGCAGGCCCCACCAACCCGCGGCCCAAGCCAAGCCAGCGCCTGCGAGTATTCCCACCACCAGCACCCATGGCGAAGCCTGCCAAGCAAACTCGAACACAAAATAGGCCAGCCCAGAGCCGAGCAACATGGCCACCACCGCGGCCAAGGCGCCAGACAAGGCACCCACACCCAACAACTCGGCGGTTTGCACCTGCCGCAATAACCCGTTGCCAGCCCCCAAGGCACGCAACACCGCGTATTCCCGGGCGCGTTCCTCGCGGGTGGCGGTCACCGCAGCAAACAGCACCACCAAACCAGCGGCCAAGGTGAAACCAAACAAGAACTCAACCGCACCAATCACCTGACCCAACACTTTTTGCACCTGGTTGATCGTGGCGCCCATGTCCACATTGGTGACATTGGGGAACCGGTTGACCAAGCTGTTGTCAAAGCCAGACTGGTCAGGGGCGCGGTAAGCAGCGATGTAGGTCTTTGGCACATCGGGGAATTGCGCGACTGGAAAGATGGCGAAGAAATTCGCCCGCATCGAGCTCCAATCGACCCGCCGCAACGAGCTGACGCGCACATCGACCATTTGCCCGCCAATTTCAAACCGAACTTGGTCACCGATCTTGAGGTTCAAGGTCTTGGCAATGCCCTCTTCCATGCTGATCGCTTGGGTTTCATTGGGCAGCCACTCGCCTTGCACCACTTGGTTGTGTTCGGGTGCTTGGGCACTGTGAGAGATGTTCATCTCCCGCTCGACCAAGCGCTTGGCCCGTTCTTCTGTGTAACTTTCAGCGCCAACGGCTTGTTGGTTGATCTCGACCAGCCGGCCGCGGATCATGGGATACCAATCGAACTTGCGAACCCCAGCGGTTTGCAGGTGCGCCAAGAAATCATTCGATTGGTCGGGTTGGATATTGATCACAAACCGGTTGGGGGCGTCTGCGGGAGTGGCATTGCGCCAACTGTCGACCAAGTCGGTGCGCAGCAACACCAGCAACATCAGTGCGAGCAAACCCACCGACAAGGAGCTGACCTGCACCACGGTGTAGCCCGGGCGGGCGCTGATTTGGCGAGTGGCCATGCGCAGCCAAGTCGGCACATGCGACAGGCCCACGCTTTTGCGCAAGGCCCAGACCGACAGCCAAGCCATGCCTGCAAAAACCAACGCCGCCCCGGCAAAGCCACCGACCACCATCAAACCCAGCAACAGGTCCCGGCTGGCACTGAGCAACAAGGCCGCAAATCCAGCCAAACCCAATGCGAACACACCGATCGAGGCAGCTTGTATCGGCCCGAGGTCGCGTCGAATCACTCGCAGGGCCGGGACTTTGGCCAGTTGCAAGATCGGTGGCAAGCCAAACGCAAACAAGAGCGTCAAGCCTGCGCCCAATCCCTGCCAAAACGGCTGCCAGCCGGGGGCTGGCAAGTCCGTGTCCACCAGACCCGAGAGCAGACTGACAAACACCTGGTGCAAGCCAAAACCCATCAACAAGCCCAGCAGACTGGCCAACAAACCAACGGTAAAAAATTCAAGCACATAGACCGACAAGATATCGCGCTGGCTCTGACCGAGTACCCGCAGCATGGCGCAATCGTCCAAATGGCGAGCAGCGAAACCGCGCGCAGCCAAGGCCACCGCCACGGCACTGAGCAAGGCAGCGAGCAAGGCCACCAGGTGCAAGAACTTTTCTGCGCGGTCCAGGGTTTGGCGCATTTCTGGCCGGCCGGCCTCCAGCGTCTCCAAGCGCAGACCGTGGACATCGGGTTGCTTGACATAGGCTTGCGCCCACTGAGTGAACGCATCCAATTGGGCAGCGGTCCCCACCACAGCCAAACGCCAGTTCAAACGGCTGGCTGGTTGTATCAGTTCGGTGGAAGCCAAATCAGCCTGGTTCATCATGATGCGCGGGGCAAAATTCATGAAACCCGCCCCCCGATCCGGCTCGCTCATCAGCACCTCAGAGATAAGAAGCGTGCGCTCACCTAGCAAAATTTTGTCGCCAACACTCAATTCCATGGCTTCGAGCAGGGCTGGTTCTGCCCACACCTGACCGGCTTGGGGAACCTGGTCGGTGACCTTACCCGGACGGTCATACCGGGTGCCGTTGTTGAGCTCGGTGACCAGCGCCGGTTTGGGTTCGGCTGGATCGAGCGGCGGCAATATTTGCAAACGGCCACGCAGCGGGTAGCCCGCGACCACGGCTTTGAGGGCCACCAAGCGGCTGTTACCGCCTTGTTCAGCGGCGCTGCGGGCCATGGTGGGAAAACTCACCGTGGCCACCGACTGCAAACCTATGCTGGCAACCTTGGCCAAGACGGCTGGTGTCAAAGCATGGTCACTGGCCAAAACCGCATCCCCACCCAACAATTGGCGGGCATCGCGTTGCAAACCACCCTCTATGCGATCAGCCAAAAACCCCACCGAGGTGAGCGCGGCCACACCCAAACTGACTGCAACCCACAACAAGCGCAATTCGCCCGCCCGGGCATCTCGCCACAGTGCTCGCCATGCCATTGACATCAGCTTCATGTGCTTGCTTTCATAGGGTCATCAAGAATCTACCGAGGCGCTCCAACGCGCATTCCAGCCGTGTTGTGCTTGCTGCAAATCGCGCCTGTCACGTTTGGTGGGGCGCCCGTGAACCATGCTTTGGGCTGGCTCCCGAACAAATCTTCGTTGTTGCGCATGATCGGCTTTGGCATGCAGGCTTTCGGCAGTTTCTTGAAACAGCAATTGGGCTTGGGGTGCCGGTCCGCGCAGACCACTCAAGGCCAAAACCACAACCGTACGGACCTGCCCTTCGCGGCGCATGGCAACCGTGTCACCGAGCTTCACCTCACGCGATGGCTTGGCCACTTGCGAGTTGACCTCGATGCGGCCTTTGTTGATTTCATCTGCGGCCAAGGAGCGGGTTTTGTAGAACCTGGCAGCCCATAACCATTTGTCGATACGCAATTTGTCCATCTCAACCATTGTGACTTAACTTATCAGTGCCCTCTTGGCGCTTGTGCGTAAAACCCCTGTCCGACTTCGTAGCGGCAAAACAACGCAGAGTAAACCTTCAAATTTGACATAAAGCATAAAAAAGCTAATATCCGCATCCCTTTGCGAAATTTTCTTCGATTGGTTTCTGGGTCTTTCAGACACCGTGGGAATCGACACCGCTGCAATGTCAGGATCAGAAAATGGCTTTCAAAATTTTGGTCACCAGTCAAAAAGGTGGCGTTGGCAAGAGCACCTTGTCAGCCAATTTGGTGGCATACCTCAGCCGCACCCTGGGATTGGGTGTGACCTTGATCGACTGGGACCCACATGGCTCCTCAAGCACCTGGTTGAACCAAGCCCCGCCAGTGGGTGCCGTGGTCAAACACATGTCCTTGCCAGTAGACCAGGGTGGCAACCGGCCTATTTTTGAGGCGCGCTTGCAAATGCGCCGTGCCGCCAGTGAATGCGATATTTTGCTGTGCGACCTCACTTGGTCAGATTCTTTGGCAGGTGAGTTGATGTTTGAATTTGACATGGTGCTGGTGCCCACCTCGGTCTCGGAAATCGAGTTGGCCGCCACTGCCGGATTTTTGCAACGCAACCGCTGGGTGTTTGACTCGGCCACCGTGCGTCGCCCCACGTTGGTGCTCTGCCCCACACGGGTGCTCAATGAGCAACTCAACTCGGATGTGTTCACCAAACAGCGTTTCCCAGTGAGCTTCATGCTGGCGCCTCCGATCTTGGAAGCCCAAACCGCGCGCGACTTGTTTGAACGTGGCTACCTTATGGATGCCCGTGATGTGTGCGGGGATTCTTTCCGTGAATTTGGCGAGGCCATCTGCGCGGCACGTGAAATCCGCATGGCACAAGCCAACCACCCGCGCCAGGCAACGCCTGTCAAACTCACTGAGCGTGACACCAGCAGCCACCGCGTCCCACTGACCCCAGCCAAATCCGGCGTGCTCGAGAGCTTGCCAAATGCAGCGCAGCATTCTGTGCTGGGCCGCTTCCGCCAACGCAAAGTGGTGGCAGAAAATGAAACCTTGTTGAATTCCCGTTCCTTGGCGCAAATGGGTATTCCTGAATTCCTCAAACGTTTGGCACGCGGCACCTCAGCCAAGCAGTGAAACAGGAGCGCATCATGACTGACGAAAAATTCCTGTCCTTCAAAGGACTCAAACACTACGATCCAGGCATGGGTTGGGTAGCGGTGAGCAACTTCAGCAACCAGCCGATGCCAGTTGATGCTGCACCTGACAACGCCCCTTCCTCACAGCCAGAGCAGGTCTTGCAAGACCCCTTGCTGGGAGAGTTGTTCGAGCAGCTTCACCAACCGCCGCAGGATGAATTGGCTCACAACTGGAAAGTGATTGCCACCAGCGTTAGCATCCTCAGCCAACGCATGAACCAACAGCGCGAGCTGCGCCAGCGGTTGTTATCCATCGATCAGGAGTTGGACAAGCTGCGCAGCACCATTCTTCAAGATCTGCAGGAAATCCAACGTGCGTCTGACCAACAACTGTCGATGGCGAAGCTTCGTGCAGAAGTGTCATCATTGGCGCAAGCGCGGTTATCTTCAAAATTGCGTCGTACAAACTGACCTCGCTGAGGTCCGGACCACAGGAGGCCTCACCCGTGATTAATTTTCGCAAGGTTGATTTGAGCAAGCTTGAGTTCCCGATCAGATACACCACTTTTTTCCTTGCTCTCGGCGGTCTGTGTTTCAGCCTATTGGTGGTGATCGCTTCTGGCCAAGGCGTTGAGTGGCTGTTGCTGTTTGTCTTTTTAAGCGCCTTGGGTGTGCACGACCTGTTGCAAACCCACCATGCGATATTGCGCAACTACCCGATACTGGGTCATATGCGGTTTTTGCTGGAATTCATCCGCCCAGAAATACGCCAGTACTTCATTGAGAGCGAAAGCGAGGCCACACCCTTCTCCCGTGCCCAGCGCTCCTTGGTGTACGCACGCGCCAAAAACCAATCTGACAAACGCCCATTTGGCACACAGTTGGACGTAGATCAAAACGGCTATGAATGGCTGACCCACTCCATGGTGCCGACCCAAATCAGCAGCCATGACTTTCGGATCAAGGTGGGAACAGATGCCTGTACCCAACCCTATGACATGAGTCTTTTCAATGTTTCGGCCATGAGCTTTGGCGCTTTGAGTGCCAACGCGATCATGGCCTTGAACCAAGGCGCACAAAAGGGTGGTTTTGCGCACGACACTGGCGAGGGCTCAATATCACGCTACCACCGGATCCATGGCGGTGACCTGATCTGGGAAATCGGCTCAGGCTATTTTGGTTGTCGTGACGACCAGGGCCTGTTCAGCGCCAGCCGGTTTGTGGAAAACGCCCGTGACCCGCAGGTCAAGATGATCGAGATCAAGCTCAGTCAAGGTGCCAAGCCTGGCCATGGCGGGGTGTTGCCTGCGGCCAAAGTCACCCCTGAAATTGCCCAAGCGCGGGGCGTTCCTATGGGCGCAGATTGCGTCTCACCGGCTGGCCACAGCAGCTTTAGCAATCCACTAGAGTTGCTCGAGTTTTTGCAAATCCTGCGGGAGTTGAGCCAGTTCAAGCCAGTGGGCATCAAGCTTTGCATCGGGCATCCTTGGGAATGGTTTGGCATTGTCAAAGCGATGCAAGCCACCAACATCCTGCCCGATTTCATCGTGGTCGATGGCTCAGAAGGTGGCACGGGTGCGGCACCCCTGGAATTTGCAGACCACATGGGCATGCCGCTGAAAGAAGGCTTGCGCTTGGTGCACAACAGCTTGGTGGGTGTGGGTCTGCGAGAGCAAATACGCATTGGCGCCAGCGGCAAGATCATCAGCAGTTTTGACATGGCACGTGCCTTGGCCATGGGCGCAGATTGGTGCAACAGCGCGCGGGGCTTCATGTTTGCGCTGGGGTGCATTCAGGCCCAAACTTGCCACACTGGCGACTGCCCCACAGGGGTCACCACACAAGACCCGCAAAGACAAATTGCCCTGGTGGTGCCGAGCAAGGCAGAGCGGGTTCTTCATTTTCACCAAAACACCTTGAAATCGCTGCATGAATTGTTGCAGGCAGCTGGACTGCATTCACCCAGCCAACTGCAGCTCGCGCATTTTTTACGCCGTGTCAATAGCAACGAGACCCAGACCTTGGAAGAGCTTTACCCCTCTGTCAGCAAAGGCGCATTGCTGACAGAAAACTTGGGCAAATTGCCCGAACCTTTCAAGAGCCACTGGCCCAAAGCCAGCGCTGCAGATTTTCATCTGCACTGAGTATCAATTCTCGCTGGCAGGTCGGGGGTAGATCACCCGGTCCTCTTTGGGCGCGGCGCGCGGTGGAATCGCTGGTGGTTGGGCTGCAGCCTTGGCTTCGGCGGCGGCTTTGGCAGCTTCCTGAGCAGCTTTGGTGGCGGCAGCGGCAGCAGCTCTGGCCTCGGCCGCGACTCTGGCATCAGAGGCTGCCTTGGTATCTGCAGCGGCTTTGGCGTCTGCAGCCGCTTTGGCGTCCGCTGCCGCTTTGACTTCAGCGGCTTTCAAGGCGGCAGGCGTGGGTTTGGGTGGTGCAGGCGGTGTGGCGGCTTGCTTTTCTTTTTCCAGCTGTTTTTCACGCTCTTTGGCTGCCTTCACAGCGGCTGCATTGGCCGCGTTCGCTGAGTCCAGTTCTTTCTTCAATTTTTGGATTTCAGCCAACACTTCTTTTTGGTTGTCTTTCACCACGGGTGCAGCAGGCGCGGGCTTGCTGGCCAATGCTTGCACTTTGCTTTCCAAAGCTTGCATGCTTTTTTGCAGGCCCTGCAACTTGGCGTCGAGGTTTTTCTCGGACTGACCGCTGACTTGGCCTGCGATTTGCTCTGGCATCTTGCCAAACATTTTGTTGAGCTCATCCATGCGACCTTCCAACTTTTCGTCCATTTTGATTTGTCGCTCTTCCATGCCGTCCAGCTTTTCGGTGGTATCCCCCAAGCCCCGGGTCGCGTCGCCGAAGGTAGCCAAGGTGGCATCGAGTTCAACCACCCTTTTACCGACAGCCAGTGACAAGGCATCGAGTTGGCGGATGTTTTGCTGCAAGCGGATGGAAATGGCAAAAAAGGTGCCCACAGCGATCAACAAGAACGCCAACAAACCAATCAAGATCACCCGGGAGTGCAAGATGTTTCTGTCGTTCGCGGTGGTGACGATCTTCATCACTTCGCGCATTTCGTGGCTGATGTTAGCGGCCACCTCGGCAGAGCGGGTGGATACCTCGGCAGAGCTCAGCAGCACACCGGTGAGGTCTTCGAGCTGCCGTGAAACCTCTGAGCCGTCCAAGGCTTTGGCCTCCAAGGCCTCGATGCCTTCAGCCAAGGCATCCCTTTCATCCACATCCATCGGCGCAGCAGGCTCTTGCAGTGTCACAGCCTTGTCAGAGGCTTCTGCGGGTGTTGAGTCTCGCGCCATGTGTTGTCCTTAGGAATGCTTGTATTTGGATTTGAACCTGACCAAATTGTCCAACCGCATATTGACCATGTTGATGTCATCATGCAATTGGTCAATCCGAGGCTTGACTTGCACTTCCCAATGATCGGCCGAAGTCAGTCCAACTTGAGCCAAATGTGCTAAGTGCGGGTCCCAATTGGATAAATCCAGCTCTAACAGGGTGAGTTTTGCGGTCTCTTGGGTGTCTGGGGCGGTTGCCACGGACTGACTGACCACCTGCGCATTGGCCAACTCGGCTTGTTCTTGGTTGTGCAAATCGGGCTCGGCCAATTCGGTGCTCTGCAAGGCCGCCAGGCTGGCTGGGTCCACACGCCCGTAAGCGCTGAGCGTCTCCCTGTCGGCTGCTGGCAAATGCTCGGGGCCACCGTTGAATGCCGTGATCTCCGATGAAGCATGGGTGCTCTGGCTTTGCTCAAAGACAACATTGCCCTCTTCCTCGGTGGGGGGCGGATCATCCGGCAAGGGCTCGTCTGGAAAATCGTTTTTTTGGCTCATGGCTTTTCTCCATAGTTTGGAATCGACCTTTGTGGGAACTTCTTGATCGAACGTCCAAGCCTACTCTTGAAACTGAGCTTTCAGGGACTTCCCCGACCGCAGCCAAGCCTTGGCCAAAGGGGGGTTTTGGCGCATCAAGGCCTCTGCCTGGACCTTCTCTGCATAGGGGCCTGTGATCAGGATGTAATAAGGTTTGCTGCCCTTGCGCTGGGTGTAAAACACCTGACCAGCCCTGTAGCCAAGGGCACTGGCTTGAAATGTGCGGGCTTCGGCCAGGCTGTCAAATGCGCCATGTTGCATCACCCAAGCGTCCTCGTCGAGCGCTGAAACCCATGCGGGATCGTCTGCTTGAGCCTCAGGTTTGACTGCTTTTTCTGCCGATTTTTCAGGGCTTGAATTTGTTGTTTTTTCAGCAGGTTTGAGGGTTTCAGCGACTTGGACTGGCGTCTCTGCTGGCGACGGCACCAGGGCTTCGCCTTTGTCAGTGCTCAAGGCATCCGAGGGTTTCAAGGGCGCTGGATTGTTGCTCGAGGACATGCCCACCTTGGACGGCGCAGGGGTCGGGGCAGCAGATGGATTGACCGCGGTGGTGCTTTGAGCGGGTTTGCTGGGTCCTGCCAAATAGATTTGCAAATTTTGAACCTCTTGCAAGACCTGATCCTTGTACAAAAAACCATAGGCGGCCAAGCTGAACAACAAGACCAACAACAACATGCCTGCGAGTTTGCCGCCAAAACCGCTGGACGGTTTCACCTCCCAGGACTTGGCCAACTCTTCCCCGGTGGGCATCTGCGGCGCTGGGATGGCATCGCCCATCACTGGGTCACCTGGCAGGCCCATGCCCAGGTCGGCGGGCGTGGCTTCGCTCGGTTCCAGCGGCGGCAAAGGCGCGGGCGGCAAGTCCAACGGCGCAGACGCTGATTGGGGAGACGCGGGGCTCGAGGGCAGGCTGTGGGCGCCCGGCCGATCTTCTAAGGTTTCGATGCGCTGGGGCTTGCTGGGTGTCGGGTCTTCAGATTCGAGCACCCATTGCAAGACATTTTTTCCAAAAGTGGAAAGCTTCTTCTCATGGTTGCTTTGGTTGTGGATCAGCAAAATCAGGTTGATGTTGCTGGCGGGAAAGCCATTGACCAAGCGGGCCAGGAGTTGCAATTCAAAGTCTTGTATGCCCTGGGTGTCGGGAAAGATCATGTAGCGCTTGGGAATGGTTTTGTTGCCCTTGTCCAGCGCCTGGTCCAAGGTCAATTCCGACAAAATCTCGTTGAACCGGTCAACCAACTTGTCTGAGTCAGCCGAGGTCCACAATTCGACATGTGCTTCACCTTGTTCGCGCAAGTGCTGAAAAATCCGTTTGCCGTAATGGGCCAGCGCCACCTCATCGTCCCCCAGGATGGCCAGGTTGAGTCGGCCCTCTCGCAGAGATTTGAGCAATATCTCGAAGCGCAGTTTGTCCGCAGGGCTTTGGTAGAAGTCGATCATGTTCGGCAGGCTGTCATCAAGTCATCACTTAAAGAGAAAACCATTTTCGTCATAGCGCATATTGTCAGGGATGCGCAGCGAGGGTTTGACGATGCCTTCGGCACCCGCATAGGTCTGGTTCAAGCTAAACACATAAGCAATCACTTGGGCCACCGCATGGTAGAGGCCTTCATGGATCGGATGGTCTAACTTGGTGGTGAAGTAAAGCGCACGGGCCAAGTCTGGTGCTTCAAAGATATGCACCCCTTCTTCCTTGGCCAGCTCGCGGATTCGCATGGCTAACTCGTCAGTGCCTTTGGCGATCAGGGTAGGCGCGCCATCTGAACTGGGGTCGTAACTCAAAGCCACGGCAAAGTGTTGCGGATTGGTGATCACCACATCCGCGTCCTTGACCTTCTCCATCATCCGGTTGTTGGCCATCTCGCGCTGGCGACGCCGAATGGTCGCCTTGACTTCTGGACGACCCTCGGCATTCTTCATTTCATCCTTGATTTCCTGGCGGGTCATCTTGAGCTTTTTATTGACCTGGTAATGCTGCAGCGGGACATCGGCAATGGCAATCACCACCAGGCCCATGCTCATCCAAAAACATGCATCCAAAATCATGGTGCCCGCATGGCTGAAAGCAGTGCCCAGATCCATGCGGTTGAGAGACACCAAATCTTCGATGTTGTTGGTGATCGACATCCACAAAATAATGCTGATCACCATGAACTTGAGAATGGTTTTGAACAGGTCGATCAAGGCCTTCATGCCGAACATGCGGGCCAGGCCTGCCAAGGGGTCGAGTTTGCTGAACTTAGGCAGCATCATCTTGGGAGAAAAAATCAAGCCACCACTCATCACGGTCGACACCAAAGCGACAAATGCGAGCAGCACCATGACGGGCAATATCAGCAAATACCCATCGATCAATGATTGAAAAAAGATGGCGGGCAACAACTCTGCTTTGTCCATGACCTTGCGGTCAAACTGCAACTGTGTGGCAAACAAGCCGCCCAAGCGGTGGAACAGGTAACTGCCCGAGAGGCTGAAAAACAATGTGGCTGCCACCAAGATGGCAGCGGTCGACAGCTCCACAGAGCGGGCAACCTGCCCTTCTTCTCGCGCCTTGCTCAAGCGCTGCGCGGTGGGTTCTTCGGTCCGTTCGGAGGAATCATCAGCCATCGCGCTACCCGCCTACAAGCATGCCGCGCATTTGGGTGAAGGTTTGCACCCAAAGCCAATCAATGCGGATGATGATGCTGGGCACAGCCAGCCACATGATGACAAAACCCGACAACAAAATCGCAGGAAATCCAACCGAGAACAGCTGCAAGCTCGGGGCTGCACGGGTGACAAAACCCACGCCA
>CAMCES010000040.1 GCA_945873925.1 Bordetella parapertussis | reverse complement strand
ATCTACTGGTTGGCTGAACAACTGTATTTCCTGCCGCGCCGCCGCCAAGCCGCCGTGCTGTTTGATGCCGAGCGGGCCCAGCGTTTGCAAGACCTGGCCAACCAGGGCATCACCGTGCAAGACGACGACAGCGCTGCCTTGCAAACCCGCGAAGGCTTGTTGCGTCAGCCTTGGTGGATGGACTGGACAGCCGGTTTGTTCCCCGTGATTGCCGCCGTGTTTGTGCTGCGCTCGTTCTTGTTCGAGCCGTTCAAAATCCCGTCTGGCTCGATGATCCCGACGCTGCACATCGGCGACCTGATCTTGGTGAACAAATTCCACTACGGCATTCGCCTGCCGGTCATCAACCTCAAGCTCACCGATGGCAACCCGGTGGCGCGCGGTGATGTGATGGTGTTTCGCTACCCGCCCCAACCCAGCCTGGACTACATCAAGCGGGTGGTGGGCGTGCCTGGCGACAAAATCGCCTACCTCAACAAGACGCTGAGCATCAATGGTCAAGCCGTGAGCAAAGCGTCAATCCCCGAGTTTTTCGACGCCAACAACATGCGCTATAGCAAGCAGTTCGAGGAAGCCTTGCCGATTGGCAGTACCCCAAAGGACATGAACAAACTGCGCGCGAACCGCTTGCTCAACGACGACAACGCGCCCAACTTTGTCAGCGGCATCAACGACTTCCCCTTCAAAGACAACTGTTCCTACAACTTAGAAGGCTTGGAGTGCACCGTGCCAGACGGCCACTATTTCATGATGGGTGACAACCGCGACAACTCCCTGGACTCGCGTTACTGGGGCTTTGTGCCCGAGAAAAACATCGTTGGCAAAGCCTTCTTTATCTGGATGAATTTCGCCAGCCCCTCGCGTGTAGGTGGCTTTGACTGAGCATGGCTGCGGTGCCTGAGGCCAAGTCCATCGAGGCTTTGCAAGCACGTTTGCAGCACCGCTTTGCCAACCCCCAACTGCTCGAACTGGCACTGACCCACCGCAGTTTTGGCAGTACCCACAACGAGCGTCTCGAGTTTTTGGGTGACTCGGTGCTCAACCTGGCGGTCTCTCGCTTGCTGTTTACCGTCTTGGAAAACCAAGCCGAGGGCGATTTGTCCCGTATTCGGGCCAACCTGGTCAAACAAGACACCTTACACAGCTTGGCCCTGGACCTGGGCATGGTTGGTATGGTGCGTTTGGGCGAGGGTGAGATGCGCTCGGGTGGACAACAACGTCCTTCTATCCTGGCCGATGCCTTGGAGGCTGTGATTGGCGCGGTGTTTTTGGATGCGGGTTTTGAGGCGGCGCAAACCTTGGTCTGGCGCTTGTTTGAGAAGCTCGATCTCTCGCCGACCATGACCGCCGCGGCCAAAGACCCGAAAACCGAATTGCAAGAATGGCTGCAAGCCAGACGCTGGCAACTGCCGGTTTACCGGGTGGTGGGTACCACCGGGGCTGCGCACCAGCAGACCTTTGATGTGGAATGTGAAATTGCTGAATTGAAACAAACCCAACGCGGCATTGGCAGTTCGCGCCGCAGCGGTGAGCAAGCGGCGGCGACGGCCATGTTGCAATGGTTGCGAGAAAACCCCTGATGACCGATGACGCAGAAACCCCCGTGGGCGACAACCCACAACGCTGTGGCCTGGTGGCCATCGTCGGCAAGCCCAACGTCGGCAAGTCAACCTTGCTCAATGCCTTGGTGGGCCAAAAAATCAGCATCACATCTCGCAAGTCACAAACCACGCGCCACCGCATCACCGGCATCCGCACCACCGGTGATACCCAGTTCATGTTTGTAGACACCCCAGGTTTCCAAACCGCGCATGGCAACGCCTTGAACCGCTCGCTCAACAAAACCGTGCTGGGCGCGGTCGGCGATGTGGACCTGGTATTGTTTGTGGTGAATGCAGGCAGTTTTGCTGCAGCGGACGCCAAAGTACTGACGCTGCTGAGTCAAAACATCCCCGCCATGTTGGTGGCCAATAAGCTCGACAAAATCCCCCACCGCGAAACCCTCGCGCCTTGGTTGCAAGCGATGCAAACCCGCTACGCCTTCGCCGAGTTCGTGCCGATGTCGGCCAAGAATCCAAAAGACATTGAACGGTTGTTGGTGCAATGCGCGAAATACCTGCCGGCACAGCCTTGGTGGTATGGCGAGGACGAGCTCACCGACCGCAGTGAGAAGTTTTTGGCCAGCGAAATCATCCGTGAAAAACTCTTTCGCTTGACCGGCGACGAGCTGCCCTACACCTCCACCGTGATCATCGAGACATTCACCGAGGAGCCGGGCAAAACCTTCTCTCGCATGGTGCGCATCGCCGCCACCATCGTGGTCGAGCGCGATGGACACAAGGCCATGGTGATCGGTGACAAGGGTGAACGCTTGAAGCAAATCGGTACCCTGGCGCGCCAAGAGCTGGAAAAACTGATGGACGCCAAGGTGTTTTTAGAGCTGTGGGTCAAAGTGCGATCGGGTTGGGCCGACGATGAAGCGCGGGTGCGCAGCTTTGGCTACGAGTAGGGTCAGCGTTTTCCGGGTGCTGGATGAACCCGGCTTTGTGATCCACCACTACGACTGGAGCGAGTCCAGCCGCATCCTCGAAGTGTTCACCAAGCACCGTGGCCGTGTCGCCTTGGTGGCCAAAGGCGCCAAACGCCCGACCTCCAGCCTGCGACCGGTCTTGCTGCCTTTGCAGCCCTTGTTGCTTTGTTACGGCGGCGATGGCGAAATCCGCACCCTCAAAAGCGCGGAATGGGCGGGCGGCCATGTCATGCCCAGCGGTGATGCTTTGCTCTCGGGCTGTTACATCAATGAATTGCTGCTGCGTTTGTTGGCCCGCGACGACCCGCACCCGGCCTTGTTTGACATCTACCGCCAAACCGTGCAAGTGCTGGCCAGTGGTTTGGACAACACCACCGCGCCATTGCTGCGCGCTTTTGAGATGCTGCTGGTCAAAGACATCGGTTTTCTACCCGATCTCAGCCTGCAAACCATGACACTGCAAGCCTTGCAAGCCGACAAAGCCTATGGCTTGGTGGCCGAGGGTGGATTGCAAGCCATGAAAGAAGGCCCGCATTTGCGTGGCCTGCAATGGCTGCAGTTGCAAACCGCGATCGATGGCCCCGAGCCGCTCACCGATTTGCTGCGCATCTGTGCCGAGTGGCCCAGCGAAGACCGCGTGGCGCTCCAAACCCAGCTGCGCCAGTTGTTGCACTACCATTGCGGCGTCAACAGCTTGCGCACCCGCCAAGTGATGATGGATTTGCAAGCCCTATGAACACCCACCTGTCAGTCAATGTCAACAAAGTTGCGCTGCTGCGCAACACCCGCCACCTGGGCATCCCCAGCGTGACCCGTGCAGCCACCTTGTGTTTGCAAGCCGGTGCCAATGGCATCACGGTCCATCCGCGTCCGGATCAACGCCACATCCGCGACAGCGATGTGCATGACCTGGCCGCCTTGCTCAAGGACTGGCCCGACCGGGAATACAACATCGAAGGCAACCCTTTTCACAATCTCATGCCCCTGGTTCAAGCCGTTCGGCCTGAGCAGGTCACCTTCGTACCTGATGGGCAAGGGCAGTTCACCTCGGACCACGGCTGGCGCTTTCCGCAGGATGCCGCCGCCTTGAAAGACCTCATTGCCCAGGCCCAAGCCTGGGGTGCGCGCGTGAGCCTGTTCATGGATGCCGATCCAGCTGCCATGGAGGCCGCCAAAGAAGTGGGCGCTGACCGCGTGGAGCTCTACACCGAGCCTTATGCGCAAGCCCATGGTCAGGCCCGACATGCACAGGTCTTGGCCCAGTTCGTTGCCGCTGCCCAGGCCGCGCAAGCGGTGGGTTTGGAGGTCAACGCAGGCCACGACCTCAATCTCTTGAACTTGCGCGATTTTGTGCAAGCCGTCCCCGCCGTGAAAGAGGTGTCGATTGGCCATGCGCTGATCGCCGATGCCCTGGAGCGCGGTTACAGCGACACGGTGAAAGCGTATTTGGCGTGTTTGCAGCCATGAGCCAGATCTACGGCATCGGCACCGATATTTGCGACATCCGCCGCATCCGCGCCAGTTTTGAACGCCACGGCAACCGCCTGGCCCTGAAAATTTTGAGCGAAGCCGAGATGCGCACCTTTGAAAGTCGCAGCGGTAGGTGGCCCGACCGCGGCATCCGTTTTTTGGCCACCCGTTTTTCGGTCAAGGAAGCCTTCAGCAAGGCCATTGGTTTGGGTATGCGCATGCCCATGACCTGGCGGCATTGCGAGGTGGGCAAGTTGCCCAGCGGTCAGCCGACCATCCTGCTGCACGGCGCTTTGCGCGACTGGTTCGAGGCCCGCCGTTTGCGCGCCCATGTCACCTTGAGCGACGAAACCGACTACGCCACCAGCCATGTCATCGTCGAACAAACCTCTGCCTGAACCATGACTGCTGTGACACACGCCCCCCTGATTTTGGACATCGCCGGCACCACGCTGACCGACACCGATCGCCGCCGTTTGGCCCACCCACTCACCGGCGGCATGATTTTGTTTGGCCGCAACTGGGTCGACCGCGCCCAACTCAGCGCCTTGTGCGCTGACATCAAGCGCGTGCGCCCCGACCTGTTGATTTGCGTCGACCACGAAGGCGGTCGGGTGCAACGTTTTCGCACCGACGGTTTCACCCATTTGCCCACCATGCGCGAACTCGCCGCCTTGTGGTGGCAGGACGAGGCTGGTTTGCCCGGCAGTGGCGCCCTGCAAGCCATGAACGCGGCCACCGCTTGTGGCCTGGTGTTGGCCTCTGAGCTGCGGGCCTGCGGTGTGGACTTCAGTTTCACGCCGGTGCTCGATTTGGACTTTGGCAGCAGCGGCGTGATCGGCGACCGCGCGTTCGCACGTGACCCACGCATCGTCAGCCTGTTGGCGAAAAGCCTGATGCACGGTTTGTTGCAAGCAGGCATGGCCAACTGTGGCAAACATTTCCCAGGCCATGGCTTTGTCAAAGCCGACTCGCACACCGAGATCCCGATTGACCGGCGCAGCCTCAAAGCCATTTTGAAAGACGACGCCTTGCCCTACGGCTGGCTCAACACCAGCTTGACCAGCGTGATGCCTGCCCATGTCATTTACCCCCAGGTCGATGGCCGACCGGCTGGGTTTTCCAAACGTTGGCTGCAAGACATCCTGCGCCACGACCTGGGCTTCCAAGGCGCGGTGTTCAGTGACGATTTGTCCATGGCCGGTGCCCGCCTGATCGACGGGCGCGAGGTCAGTTACACCGAAGCGGCTGTCACCGCCTTGAACGCAGGCTGCGATCTGGTCTTGCTGTGCAACCAAAGCACGCCCGACAGCTTCGAGGCTGGTCAAGCGGTGGACAGCTTGCTGCAAGGCTTGGCGCAAGCCCAGCAGCAGGGCGCTTGGGTGTCCTCCAGCCGCAGCGAGGCGCGGCGCACCGCTTTGCTGCCAGCTGCAGATGCGCTTGGTTGGGACACCTTGATGGCCAGTCCAGCCTACCTGCAAGCACTGGCTTTGTTGCCCAGTCTTTGCTGAACGGATCTCACCCCGATTCAGGCACGGTCATAAGCGGTTAAAATCTACTCTTTGGCCCTGGCAAGCAGAGCAAAGGGCTACGCAAAAGGAATTCCATGGCAACCAAATCTGGCAAGACCTCTGTTGACGAGAGTGGTCTTCGTTTTACCAGTCGTGAAAATGGCTCCCCGTTCGCAGGCATGGGGAAAATGGGGGAGACCATGTCGTGCATCAAATGCGGCATGCACAAACCTCGCCGCCAAGGCAGCCAACAGCGTTTTGCTGGCAGCTTGGCCTTTTTCTGCCATGATTGCAAACCCCCCAAGCCAGCAGCCCCCCCTGTGGCAGTGGCTTCCAAGGAAGTCAAACAAGCCAAGGCCTGAAGGCAGACCAAAAGCTTTGAGTGGGTCAGCTGTTGGGTTGTTCGCGGCGCAAGGCAGGGAACAAAATCACGTCCCGGATGCTGGGGCTGTCCGTCAAAAGCATCATCAATCGGTCAATACCAATGCCGCAGCCCCCTGCGGGTGGCATGCCGTATTCCAGCGCTCGCACGAAATCATGGTCATACAACATGGCCTCGTCGTCGCCGCTGTCCTTGGCGTTGACCTGGGCATGAAAACGCGTTGCCTGGTCCTCCGCATCGTTGAGTTCGCTAAAGCCATTGCCAAATTCGCGCCCCGTGATGTAGAGCTCAAACCGTTCGGTCACCTCCGGACGGGCATCGTTGGCACGGGCCAGGGGTGAGATTTCGGTGGGGTGCTCCATGATGAAGGTCGGCGCCCACAGCTGGTCTTCCACGGTTTCTTCAAAGTACAGCACCTGCAAGCTGGCCAGACTGCGGCCTGAGAGCTTGTGTTTTTCTTCGTTGAAGCCGAGTTTTTTCAAGGCATGGGTCAGCCATGCCGGGTCGTCCACATGGGCGCCGGCGTCGGTGTGCGCCAAGATGGCTTCGCGGATCGTCAATCGCGCAAACGGCTGGGACAGGTCGACCGGTTTGCCGTCGTAGGTGAGCAGCAAGCTGCCCACGGCTTTGTCGGCGGCATGGCGAATCAGCGTTTCGGTGAACTGCATCAGGTCTTGGTAGTTCCAGTAGGCCGAGTAGAACTCCATCATGGTGAACTCGGGGTTGTGGCGCACCGAGATACCTTCGTTGCGGAAGTTGCGGTTGATCTCAAACACCCGCTCAAAGCCACCCACCAGCAGCCGCTTCAGGTACAACTCAGGCGCGATACGCAAAAACATTTCTTGGTCAAGGGCGTTGTGGTGTGTCTCGAAAGGCCGCGCGTTGGCGCCGCCTGGGATCGGGTGCAGCATCGGGGTTTCGACTTCCAGAAAGCCGTGATCCACCATGAAATCGCGGATGCTGCTCACCGCCTTGCTGCGGGCGATGAAGCGCTGGCGCGAGGTGTCGTCGGTGATCAGGTCGATGTAACGCTGGCGGTATTTGATTTCCTGGTCATGGATGCCGTGGAACTTATCTGGCAAGGGGCGCAGGCTTTTGGTCAGCATGCGGATGCGGGTGACATGCACCGACAGTTCGCCGGTTTTGGTTTTGAACAGCAGGCCCTCGGCACCGGCGATGTCGCCCAAGTCCCAGTGCTTGAAGTCCTCGTACAGGTCCGCGCCAATTTCGTCGCCCTTGACATACACCTGCATGCGGCCTGTGCTGTCTTGCAAGGTGGCGAAACTGGCCTTGCCCATCACCCGTTTCAAGACCATGCGACCCGCGATACGCACCGTGTGTTTTTCTTCAGCCAGCGTCTCTGCGGTTTTGCCGCCGTGCGCCGTGTGCAATGCCGCCGCATGGTGGGCAGGTTTGAAATCGTTGGGGAAAGCCACCGGGCCACCTTGGGCTTGGCGCTCTCGCATCTGCTTGAGTTTGTCGCGGCGTTCAGAGATGAGTTGGTTTTCGTCGATGGGAGCTGGGAAGGGGGTGTTTTCGGACATCCGAGGATTCTAAGAGTTCGCAGACAATGCGAGCTGTTTCTCTTTCACCCTTGATCACCATGAGCGACACGCCCACCCGCCCCGAATTGCCCGACCGTTTGTCGATCGACCCGCGCAGCCCGCATTACCTGGAGGCGGTGTTCCACCACGACATCGGCATCCGCTTCAACGACAAAGAGCGCAGTGATGTCGAGGAGTACTGCATCAGCGAAGGCTGGATCAAGGTGCCTGCTGGCAAAACACTCGATCGCAAAGGCAAGCCTTTGTTGATCTCGCTCAAAGGGCGGGTTGAGGTGTATTACCGCTGAGTCAGCTGACCGAGTCAGCCGATTGCCGCGTCAGCATGGCCAGGGTGTTGGCCACGGTTTTGCGCAGGTCGCGGCGGTCGCAAATCAGATCGATCGCGCCTTTTTCCATCAAGAATTCTGCGCGCTGGAAGCCTTCGGGCAGGGTCACGCGCACGGTGCTCTCGATCACCCGCGGTCCGGCAAAGCCAATCAAGGCCTTGGGTTCGGCGATCACCATGTCACCCATGAACGCAAAGCCAGCTGACACGCCACCCATGGTCGGGTCGGTCAGGATGCTGATGTAGGGCAAGCCTTTTTGTGCCAAACGGGTAAGTGAAGCATTGGTTTTGGCCATTTGCATGAGCGAGAGCAAGCCCTCTTGCATGCGAGCACCACCGGTGGCGGTGAAGCAAACAAAGGGCACCTTTTGTTCGATCGCGGTGTGCACGCCGCGCACGAAGCGCTCACCTACCACCGAGCCCATCGAGCCGCCCATGAAATCAAACTCGAAACAGGCGGCCACCAGGTTGATGCTGTGGACCGAGCCACCCATGACCACCAAGGCGTCGGTTTCGCCGGTGTTTTCCAGGGCTTCTTTGAGGCGTTCGGGGTATTTGCGGCTGTCCTTGAATTTCAAAGGGTCCATCGGCAGCACTTCTTGGCCAATCTCATAGCGGCCTTCGGGGTCCAGGAAAGCATCCAACCGGGCGCGGGCAGCAATGCGGTGGTGGTGGTTGCACTTGGGGCAAACGTTTTGGTTTTCTTCCAAATCGTTTTTGTACAGCACGGTCTCACAACTGGGGCACTTGACCCACACGCCTTCGGGCACGGTACGGCGGTCCGCAGGGGCGGTTTGTTGGATTTTCGAGGGCAGCAGTTTTTCAAGCCAACTCATGGGGATCTCCTGGGCCTGAGGCCTTGATTCAATTATGCCGGGGGGACGGATGCCAGGTTCAAGGGCATCAGGCCGCGTCCAGCGATTGGCGAATCTCGCGCATGAAATTTTGCGCCTCGTGTGTGGCTTGCCCGGGCGCGGCCGCCTTGACCAGTTGGATCAGCTTGGAGCCGATCACCACCGCGTCGGCCACTTGGCCAATGGTGCGTGCCGTGGCCGCGTCACGGATGCCAAAGCCCACGCCGACGGGAATCTTCACATGCTGGCGGATACGCGGCAGCATGGCCTCGACCTCGTCGGTGTTGAGTGCGCCAGACCCGGTCACGCCTTTGAGCGACACGTAATACACATAGCCGCTGGCAATCGCCGCGACTTGCTGCATACGCAGGTCGGTGCTGGTGGGCGCGAGCAAAAAAATCAGGTCCATTTGGCGGGCCTTCAAGGCCGCCGCAAAGTCCACGCATTCCTCGGGTGGGTAGTCAACGATCAACACGCCGTCGACGCCCGCGGCTGACGCGTCTTGCACGAAAGCGTCTGTGCCATGTTGCAGGTTGTAACTTTCCACCGGGTTGGCGTAGCCCATCAACACCATGGGTGTGGTCTGGTCGGTGAGGCGAAAATCGCGCACCATGTCCAGTACTTCGCGCATGCCCACGTGGTAGCGCAAGGCCTCTTCGCCAGCTTCTTGGATGACCGGACCATCGGCCATCGGGTCGCTGAAGGGCACGCCCAGTTCGATGATGTCCGCGCCGCCTTTGACCAGGGCATGCATCAACGACAAAGTGTGCGAGGGGTCGGGAAAGCCGGCCATCAAATAAGGAATGAGGGCTTTGCGGCCTTGGCTTTTCAGCTCGGCCATGACCGGGGTGATGCGGCTCATGCTTTGCGCCCGTTCAAGCTCACCAGCTGGATGGATTGCTCGCCTTTGACGCTTTGGCCTTGGCAGCTGGGGCGGCAAAAGAAATCGGCGTGCGACAAATCCGCCACCGTGCCAATGTCCTTGTCGCCACGGCCCGATAAGTTCACCAGGATGGATTGTTGGGGCGTCATGGTCTTGGCCAGTTTCATGGCATGGGCCACGGCATGGCTCGATTCCAGCGCCGGGATGATGCCCTCGGTGCGGCACAGGTGGTGAAACGCATCCAGCGCTTCTTGGTCGGTGATGCCGACGTATTCGGCGCGGCCGATGTCTTTCAAAAACGCGTGTTCAGGGCCGACACCCGGGTAGTCCAAGCCGGCACTGACCGAATGGGTTTCGGTGATTTGCCCGTTTGCGTCTTGCAGCACATAGGTGCGGTTGCCGTGCAGCACGCCTGGCACGCCACGTTGCAGCGAGGCCGAATGCCGACCCGATTCCATGCCTTCACCGGCGGCCTCGACCCCGATCAAACGGGTGTTTTCAAACGGGATGTAGGGGTAAAAAATCCCCATGGCGTTCGAGCCACCGCCCACGCAGGCCAGCACCGCATCGGGCTGCATGCCGAGGTGCATGTTGGGCATTTGGGCAATGCATTCTTCGCCGATCACGCTTTGGAAATCGCGCACCATCATCGGGTAGGGGTGTGGCCCGGCCACGGTGCCGATGATGTAGAAGGTGTTGTCCACGTTGGCCACCCAGTCGCGCATGGCTTCGTTGAGTGCGTCTTTCAGCGTCTTGCTACCAGACTCGACCGGCACCACGGTGGCGCCCAGCAGCTTCATGCGGTAGACGTTGGGGCTTTGGCGCTTGACGTCTTCGCTGCCCATGTAAACCACGCACTCCAGGCCGTAGCGTGCGCAGATGGTGGCCGTGGCCACGCCGTGCTGGCCGGCGCCGGTTTCGGCAATGATGCGCGGCTTGCCCATGCGCTTGGCCAGCATGGCCTGGCCGATGGTGTTGTTGACCTTGTGCGCACCGGTGTGGTTGAGGTCTTCGCGCTTGAGGAAAATTTGCGCACCACCTTGCTCGCGGCTCATGCGTTGGGCATGGTAGACCGGTGACGGCCGGCCGACAAAGTGCGCCAGCTCATAGTTGAACTCGGCGACGAAGGCCGGGTCATACTGGTAGCGGGCGTAGGCCGCCTTGAGTTCGTTGATGGCGTGGGTCAGGGTCTCCGAGACGAAGGAGCCGCCATAAATGCCGAAATGACCGGACGCGTCAGGTTGTTGGTACTGGAACATGTGCTCTCTCTGCAAGTTGCTGGTCTGCTGCCCGGACGGCAGCGACAAATTGGTTGATTTTTTCGGGGTCCTTGAGCCCCTTGTTGCCGGGGCCGGACAGCTCCACCCCCGAACTCACATCAACGGCCAGCGTCTTGCAACGCGGCCGCAACTGCCGAATGCCTTCGGCCACGTTTGCAGCGCTCAGTCCACCACTCAAGACGAGGTGAGCGTTGACGTTTGGAGGCAGCAGTGACCAATTGAATGTTTGCCCGCCACCACCGTACCCGTCGACATGGGCGTCGAGCAAGATGGCCTGGGCTCGTGAATATTGAGACGCGAATTCTACGAGATCAAACCCAGTGGCGTGCGCCCCCACTGGAATACGCGCCGCCCGGACAAACGGGCGACTGCCGTTACCCGTTGCCAACAGGCAGTCAGCCGGTGTTTCATCACCATGAAATTGGACGCAAGCCCCCGCCAATTGGTCACTTATAGCTATGATTTCAGGAGCAAATTCGTTCACGAACAGCAGCACCGGCGTGACGAAGGGTGGTAGGCGCCGCGCCAAGGCCATTGCCCGTTCCGGGGATACGTAACGCGGGCTTTTGGGGTACAGCACAAAGCCAATGGCGTCGGTGCCGGCCGCCACGGCGGCGTCCACGTCCGCTTCCCGTGTCAGGCCGCAAATCTTGATGCGGGTGCGGAGGGCAGGATTGCTCAAAGTGGAGGTCTGGTTCATGGGAGGGCGTCGAAGGCGGGGGTGCGATCCGGAAGACCCCAATGCGGGGCGTAGCGCGGACCCAGAAAGTAGAGTCCGTCTGCGGCAAAGGTGGGGGCGGCGACCTTGCGGTCCCGGGCCTGCAGCACCTGAGTGATCCATGGCGGCGGCTGTTGTTCCTGGCCGATGGTGATCAGGCAGCCCATGATGTTGCGGATCATGTGGTGCAAAAAGGCGTTGGCTTCGAATTCAAAACGCCAATAGGCACCCCGGCGCGAGATCGCCAGCCGCTGCAGGTGTTTGACAGGCGACAGCGCCTGACAGGCCGAGGCGCGAAAGGAACTGAAATCATGCTCACCGATTAGCAGTTCGGCCGCCTGCTGCATGGGCGCCAGTGTGAGTGGTCGGAACGCCCAGCCCACCCGCCCAGCCTCCACGCTTGGCCGCACCGGGGACTCCAACAGGATGTAGGCGTAGCGGCGGGACAGGGCGCTGGCACGGCAATGGAACGACTCGGGCACGGCACTGGCCCATTGAATGGCAATGTCACGCGGCAGGAAACTGTTGGTGCCCCGCACCCAGGCGGCCGGGCTGCGCTGAACCGGGGTGTCGAAATGAACCACCTGCATCAGACCGTGCACACCGGAGTCGGTCCGGCCGGCACACAGCGTGGTGGTTTTTTGGGTGGTGAAGCGGCCCAATGCCGCCTCGAGCCGGTCCTGCACGGTCTGGCCCGACAACTGGCTCTGCCAGCCTTGGTACGGTTGGCCGTTGTAGCTGACGCCAAGCGCAACTCTCACGTTTGGCTCGTGGCGCGGAGCACGCAGCGCATTAGCCCCGGCGTCACTACAGTTTGCCTAGCGCCCGTTCCGCCCTGGCCTTCATATCGCCAGAGGCCGACTCAATCACCTCTTCAATCAAGGCGCGGGCACCATCCTCGTCACCAATGGCACGGAATTCTTCGGCCAGGTCGAGCTTGGTTTCGAGTGGGTCGTCGGACAAGTCGGTCAGGTTGGTTTTGCTATCTTGAAACTCTTCGCCCAGATCCAGCGACAGCGAGCCCAGGTCAAGCGGCAGAGGTTCGGGCGCAGTCGACGCTGGCGCTGCTGGCGTCTCAGCTTCAGGTTCTGAAAGGTCGAATTCCAGGTCAAGTTCGTTGGGACTGAGCTCCCCAGGCACCTCCGCTTGCTGTGGCTCATCGTCGAGCGAAAAATCGACTTCCAGTTCGGCCGGCTCTGCCTCTGGCGCTGGTTCGGGCTCGTCCTGCATCTGTGGCTGCTCGACGAACAGGGTCTCTGGGCGGGCTGGCAGGTCTTGGGCGGCTTGGCTCGGCTCAAACAATGGTTGCACCGAAGGCTGGTTGGGCGCAAATACTGTCTCCTGCGCGTCGTCTTGCCGACTCACAATGAAGGCATCCAGTGATCGCTTGTCATCCGACCCGCCCTCAGGAGCCCCTTTGCGGCGGCGACCAATGCGGTAGGCAAGGATGCTGGTTAGTGCGGTGATCAGTGCACCGGCTCCCCAGGGCACCAAGGGATGATCGACCAGGCGATCAATGGCATGGCTTTTGATGGGTGGTTTAGTCTCTGATGCCGCTGTTTTGGGGGCCGAGACCGGCGCACTGGCTGCAACAGCGGGCGCACTCGCTGGTGCGCTGGCAGAGGCATCGGCTGGCAGAGGGTTGGTGACGGCTGGCGCGATCGGGCTCGAAGTCGACGAGGCGGGCTGGGACGCTGCAGCGGCCTGCGTACTGGCACCCAGCTTGTTCAGCTCGACGATGTTGCGTGCCAGTTCATCGGCACGGCTGGCGGCTTCCCGGGCGCTCCGCTCCTTGGCAAGCTGCTCCTCGGAGGGCGACTCTTGCACGCTGCCTTTGGCCAATGTCAATTTGTCAGTGGCGCCGTTACCGGCAGGCTTGTCGTCGACCCTAGCCTCTACCTTGCCACTGGATTGACGGCTGGCTCCCTCGACCTGAGCCTGCGGCGCAATACCAGCAAATTTACGTCGAAATTCATTGAAATCGCGGCTTTGCGCGGCAATGATGCGGGTCGCTTCAGGTCGGACTGTCTCAGAAGCCTGCAGATCGTTCGGTAGGTTCAGGACGGCACCTGCCTGGATGCGATTGACATTGTCGCCCTGGAACACACCAGGATTGGCGCGCAAAAGGGCTACAAGCATCTGATCTAGCGAGACGTTGCCGGGTTTCAGGGCCAGCGCAATTTCGCTGGCCGTGTCACCGGCAGTGACCTTGACCTTGCCACCTTCAACTTGACGCGCCCGGCCTTTGGTGTTGCCATTGCTGACGGCAGTCCCTGTACCGCTGTCCGTCTGCGTTGCGCCTGTCTTGGCTGGCGCAAACAACAAGGTGTAGTCACGCAGGATCCTGCCCGATGCCCAACTGGCTTCAAGCAACAGGTCAAAAAAAGAATCGGTGATTGCGAACGCGCTGCTCAGCCGAATATAGAGCCTGCCGTCAGCACGTTTTTGCAGGGATGCTTGCAGACCCACAACACTGGCGTTGTAACTCAGGCCTGCCGCCCGAAAGGCTTCAGGAGAGGCGACAGACGTCCTGAGCGAGATAGCCTCCTCGTCAGTGATGTCAAGAAAATCAATTTCTGCGCGCAAGGGCTCACCCAGTGCCGACTGCACCACAACCCGTCCCATTGACAGGGCCAGGGCTTGCGAGCCAGACAAGGCCAGCACCAAGGCGCCAATCGCCCAAAGGGCGCGGCGCCAGGGTCGAATCTTTACAGTCAACGAGGTCGGCGGCATTGGCCTGATTCTACGTGGGCCAGCGACCGGCGTGCCGTGGGCTCGGCGTCAATGCGCTAGCAGAATGCGCAGCATACGACGCAATGGCTCAGCCGCGCCCCACAGCAGTTGGTCGCCAATGGTGAAGGCCCCAACATACTCAGGCCCCATCGCGAGCTTGCGGATACGCCCGACAGGAATACCTAGCGTGCCAGTGACGGCCACTGGCGTGAGCGCCTGCAAGCTTGCCTCCCGGGTGTTGGGGATGACCTTGACCCATGGGTTGTCGGCCGCGAGCATGGCCTCGATGTCAGCGCTGGGTACATTCTTCTTGAGCTTGAAGGTCAATGCTTGGCTATGGCATCGCATCGCACCCACCCGGACGCAAAGGCCATCAACCGGCGTTTCGGCGGTGCCGAAGGCGGGTCCCTGGCCCAGAATCTTGTTGGTTTCGGCGCCGCCTTTCCACTCTTCGCGGGAGGTGCCCCAGCCCGGTTCGTCAGACTGCTTGCCGACGCCCAGGTCTTTGTCAATCCAGGGAATAAGGCTGCCCCCCAGGGGGACGCCGAAATTGGCTGTCTCGGCCGAGCTCAAGGAATGCTGTTTGGCGAGGACCAATCGGTCTATCTCCAGGATGGCCGACTTGGGGTCATCCAGCAGGCTCTTGACTTCGGCGCTCAGGGTTCCGAACTGGGTCAGTAGCTCGCGCATGTGCTGAGCACCACCGCCAGACGCAGCCTGATAAGTCATGCTGGTCATCCATTCGACCAAACCAGCTTTGTATAGAGCGCCCACACCCATCAGCATGCAACTGACGGTGCAATTACCCCCAATCCAGTTTTTGCCGCCCTCCGTCAGCGCTTTCTGAATGACGGGTAAATTGACCGGATCAAGCACGATGATGGCATCGTCCTTCATGCGTAAGGTAGAGGCGGCATCGATCCAGTGGCCTGTCCAACCGGTTGCACGCAGCTTGGGGTACACCTCAGAGGTGTAGTCGCCACCCTGGGTACTGATGATGATGTCGCACTGGCGCAAGGCCGCGATGTCAAAAGCGTCTCTCAGCGTGGTTTCGTTTTTTGCCTGCGCCGGGGCCTGGCCGCCAGCATTGGAGGTCGAGAAAAACACGGGCTCGATGTGGTCAAAGTCACCCTCGGACTGCATGCGGTCCATCAGGACCGAGCCAACCATGCCTCGCCAGCCGACCAGGCCGACCAAATTGCCAATTTTCATGAGATTTCCCTTTCAGATGTTTGAGATATGAATTCCATCTGCCCGGCTCGTCTGGCCGGTGGGGCGCGACGAACCGGGCTGTACTAGCCTTTAATGGTGGTCGTTTTGGTGACTAATGCTGTCGCCCAGGCACGCACGCATTGGCCCAAGCCGACGCGGCAGGTCAGGTGCTTGAGGGTGTGCAGCTCAGCTAACATGCTCAAATTGTAAATTGAAATTATTTCAGGGCCCTGAAGACCGCAGCGCCCATCTCCAGGGTGCCAACCCGCGTCATGCCGGCGCTAAAGATGTCGGCGGTTCGCAGACCCTGGTTCAGCACCGTCTTGACCGCAGCCTCAATTCGCTGAGCCGCGGCCTCCTGATTTAGGCTGTAGCGCAGCATCATGGCTGCACTCAGGATGGTCGCGAGAGGATTTGCAACGCCTTTACCAGCGATGTCAGGGGCGCTGCCATGGCTGGGTTCGTACAAGCCCTGGTTGCTCGCGTTCAGACTGGCCGAGGGCAGCATGCCAATGGAGCCAGTCAGCATGGCCGCCTCGTCGCTCAAGATGTCGCCAAACATATTGCCGGTCACGACCACATCAAATTTCTTGGGTTCACGCACCAGTT
>CAMCES010000039.1 GCA_945873925.1 Bordetella parapertussis | reverse complement strand
TGCAATTCATGGGCTTGGGCCACATGCAAATTCACAGCCATGGTTTAAGCCAACTTTCCGTGGCAGTGCTTGTATTTTTTGCCACTGCCGCACGGGCAGGGTTCGTTGCGCCCCACGGCGGGAACATGGGAGGCCAAGCGTTGCTCACCAGAGATGACTTGGGCTTGCCCTGTTTCATCGGGCGAAGAATAGGTCAGGTTGGTCACCGCATCCGCTCGGGCTTCAATCGCCTGGGCAGCCGCAGCCACTTGTGAGGTGGTTTCGATTTGCACCGTCATCAAAATCCGGGTGACTTCGTTTTTGACCACATCCAACAACTGGCCAAACAGCTCGAATGCTTCCCGCTTGTACTCTTGCTTGGGTTGCTTTTGGGCGTAGCCACGCAGGTGAATACCTTGGCGCAAATAGTCCAGGGAGGACAGATGTTCGCGCCAATGGGAGTCAATGTTTTGCAGCAACACGCCACGCATGAAGGGGGTGAATGGCTCAACCCCGACCAATGCCAATTTGTCCTCAAAGTGCTTGTGGGCAGCTTGAATGACGATGTCTTCAATGTCTTGGGCGCTGATGGCTTGCGCTTGCTCGACCATGCTGTCCAAAGGAACCTGCATTTGCCATTCGCTGAGCAACACATTTTGCAGGCCAGGAATATCCCACTGCTCTTCGACCGATTCTTGTGGCACAAACTGCCTGACCAAATCAGCAAAGCAGCCTTCGCGCAAATTGGCAATCTGAGCGGTTAAATTGGAGGCGTCCAAAATGTCGTTGCGCTGTTTGTAAATCACTCGACGCTGATCGTTGGACACGTCGTCGTATTCCAGCAATTGCTTGCGGATGTCAAAGTTGCGCGATTCGACTTTGCGTTGTGCACTCTCGATGCTGCGGGTGACCATGCCAGCTTCGATGGCCTCACCCTCGGGCATTTTCAGGCGTTCCATGATCGCTTTCACACGCTCACCTGCAAAGATGCGCATCAGCGAATCATCCAAGCTCAGGTAAAAACGCGAAGAGCCAGGGTCACCTTGTCGGCCCGATCGGCCACGCAACTGGTTGTCAATCCGGCGCGACTCGTGGCGTTCGGTTGCGATGATGCGCAAGCCGCCGACCGATTTCACGAAGGCATGGTCTTTGGCCCATTGGTCACGCAACGCAGCCACCTTGCTCTGTTTGTCCGACTCGCTCAATTGCTCGTCGGACTCCACTGCCGTCACGCTCTTTTCGATGTTGCCCCCCAGCACGATGTCGGTACCGCGACCAGCCATGTTGGTGGCAATGGTGATGGCCTTGGGTGCACCGGCTTGTGCCACGATGTCGGCTTCACGGGCATGCTGTTTGGCGTTGAGCACTTCAAAAGGCAACTTGGCCTTGTTCAACAGGTCGGCCAACAGTTCGGACAATTCGATCGAGGTGGTACCCACCAACACCGGTTGGCCACGCTCATGGCATTCACGGATGTCATCGATCGCAGCTTTGTATTTCTCGTCGGCCGTTTTGTAAACCCGGTCGAGTTGGTCATCCCGCTTGCTGGGTTTGTTGGGTGGAATCAGCACGGTTTCCAAGCCATAAATTTCCTGGAACTCATAGGCTTCGGTGTCCGCTGTGCCGGTCATGCCGCCGAGTTTTTCGTACAAGCGGAAATAATTTTGGAACGTGATTGATGCCATGGTCTGGTTTTCAGCCTGGATCGCCACACCTTCTTTGGCTTCCACCGCTTGGTGCAAGCCATCGCTCCAACGGCGGCCTGACATCAATCGGCCCGTGAACTCGTCGACGATCACAATTTCACCGCCTTGGTTCACATAGTGCTGGTCACGGTGATAAAGGTGGTGGGCACGCAATGCCGCATACAGGTGGTGAACCAAGCTGATGTGCGATGAGTCGTAGAGTGAAGCACCAGTTGGCAGCATACCCAAGTCAGCCAGGATTTTTTCGGCTTTTTCATGGCCCAATTCGGTTAAAAACACTTGGTGGGATTTTTCATCCAAGGTGAAGTCGCCGGGGGTGATGACACCCTCGCCGGTGCGCAAATCCATTTCGCCCTCTTGGCGAGTCAGGTGAGGAACCACCTTGTTCATGGCCAGGTAGGTTTCCGTGTGGTCTTCTGCTTGGCCGCTGATGATCAAAGGGGTGCGGGCCTCGTCGATCAAGATCGAGTCCACCTCGTCAACGATGGCGTAATTCAAAGCCCTTTGCACCCGCTCGGAGGCTTCGTAAACCATGTTGTCGCGTAAATAATCGAAACCGTATTCGTTGTTGGTGCCGTAGGTGATGTCTGATTGGTAGGCGGCTTGTTTTTCTTCGCGGCTGAGTTGGGACAAATTGACGCCCACACTCAAACCAAGGAAGTTGTAGAGACGACCCATCCATTGCGCGTCCCGGTTGGCCAAATAGTCGTTGACCGTGACCACATGCACACCGCGTCCGCTCAGCGCGTTGAGGTACACCGCCAAAGTGGCGGTCAAGGTTTTGCCCTCCCCGGTGCGCATCTCAGCGATCTTGCCCTGATGCAGTGCCATGCCACCGACCATCTGCACGTCAAAGTGGCGCATCTTCATGACTCGCTTGGAGCCCTCGCGCACCACGGCAAAAGCCTCTGGCAACAAAGCATCCAGGCTTTCACCGGCTTGGAAGCGTTGCTTGAATTCATCGGTTTTGGCTCGCAAGGCCAGATCGCTGAGGGAGGTCAGGCTGGTCTCTAAAGCGTTGATGCGCTCGAGCGTTTTGCGGTATTGCTTCAAGAGCCGGTCATTGCGGCTACCGAACAATTGGGTAAGAAGATTGAAGGCCATGCAAGCTTTGCATCCACTCAGTGCCGGGGGGCACGCCACGGGCGCAGATTCCTTTGTCGAAGCCAGTGATTTTAACCGTCTGCAAGGTCCATAATTTCGCATGTCTCGCCCAACACACAAGCCCCCGCCAGGTACACCGGTCATGGCAGCCATTGCCCAGTCTGCTTCATTGGCCAGCCTGTTGGATGTGCATCGCCAGTCTGTCGAGTACCTCGACGCCATTCAAGCTGTGCTGCCAGCGGGTTTAGGCGATCAAATCAAAGCAGGTCCTATTGACGAGGACGGCTGGTGCCTGCTGGTGCAACACAATGCCGCAGGCGCCAAACTGCGCCAACTGCTGCCTTCGATCTCGGCGCACCTTCGCGCCAAGGGATTTGCCGTCAAGCAAATACGTATCAAAGTGATGAGCACTCGCTGACAAACCAGTTCTGATGAAGTGTTATCTTAGGCGGATAACAACACATCGCTGCTGTATGCGAATCACTGTTTTCACCACGCCCGTCCTCAGCCCCATCCTGCAATGGGTGTCCGTGCGCATGCTGAGGCGGCTTGGCTGGACACTGACCGGTTGCATGCCCGCCAATACCCCTCAAAGCGTGATCATTGCAGCACCGCACACCAGCAACTGGGACTTTCCCTATACCTTGATGGTTGCTTTTGCCATGAAGCTCAATATCCAGTGGATGGGCAAACAACAGTTGTTCCGTTTTCCTTTTAAACACCTGATGCGGTGGTTGGGCGGCATACCTGTTGACCGATCGCAAGCCAACAACCTGGTGGAAGCCTCGGTACAGACTTTGCTGCATGCCCCATCCACGCTCCATTTGGTTGTTCCACCGGAGGGTACGCGCAGCAAGTCAACGCATTGGAAAACCGGTTTTTACTTCATTGCCTTGGGCGCCCGGGTGCCAATTGTGTTGGGCTACATGGACTTTTCAACCAAGCACAGTGGCTTGGGCCCGTCGTTTCTTCCCACCGGCAATCTGGAAGCAGACATGGCGGAAATCAAGGCTTTTTACGCGGGCTTCAAGGGCAAGAACCCTCAACAGTTCAAGATCAATTGACCGAAAAAAACCAGCTCTTGTTGGCAAGATGCTGGTTTGTGTGGTGCCGATTATCGGATTCGAACTGATGACCTACCGCTTACAAGGCGGTTGCTCTACCAACTGAGCTAAATCGGCGTTGTTCATATTCTAACGAAGCCAGAAGAACGCTTGGTGAATTATTTCACCCGCTTGAGCTGGGGGCGAGAAACGCCGCCACCTGACGGGGCAGGTGTCGGCGGCGGGCTTGGCGAATCGGGCTGTGGATGGATGGTGGTTGGTTCGGGATCCACCGGCGCAGGAAAGGCCATGCCTTGGCCATTTTCTTTGGCGTAGATCGCAATGACTCTGGCCATCGGCACAGAAATTTCACGAGCCACCCCACCAAACCTTGCTTTGAAAACAATCAAATCATTGGTCAACTGCAAATGACTGGTGGCATCAAAACTGACGTTGAGCACGATCTCACCGTTATTCACGTATTCACGGGGCACTTTCACCGAGTCATCCACCGACACGGCAACATAGGGCGTGAAGCCATTGTCAGCGCACCACTCATGCAGAGCACGCACCAAATAGGGCCGCGTGGAAGAAGACTGGGTAATGTTGATCATGGACAAAAATTACTTGCGCATGACCTTTTCTGAAGGGGTCAATGCTTCGATGTAGGCTGGACGCGAAAAAATCCGCTCAGCATATTTCAGCAAAGGCGCGGCATTTTTGGACAATTCAATGCCATAGTGATCCAAGCGCCACAAGAGCGGCGCAATGGCCACATCCAACATGGAGAAGTTGTCGCCCAGCATGAATTTGTTTTTCAAAAAGACCGGGGCTAATTGGGTTAAACGGTCACGGATATGGGCGCGCGATTTTTCCAGTAATTTTTCATTGGCTTTTTGTGAACGAGACTCCAAATTGATCACATGGGTGAAGAGTTCCTTCTCGAAGTTGAGCAAAAACAAACGGACACGTGCACGGTCAACAGGATCACCGGGCATCAATTGAGGATGCGGAAAACGCTCATCGATGTACTCGTTGATGATGTTGGACTCATACAAAATCAGATCGCGCTCTACCAAAATGGGTACCTGGCCATAGGGGTTCATGACACTGATGTCTTCTGGCTTGTTGTAGAGATCAACATCTCGGATTTCAAAATCCATGCCTTTTTCAAACAAAACAAAACGACAGCGGTGGGAAAAAGGGCAAACAGTACCTGAATACAAGACCATCATGGGTGTGGCTCCTGAAAAACGCAAACATGAATGGGCCAATCAAGGCCCATTGAAAACAACCAAAGGGTGGGTTGCAGCAGCGAAATCGACTTAGCGAATATCTTTCCAGTATGCGGCATTCAGACGCCATGCAATGAAAAAGAAAACCAGCAAGTACAACATCACCCAAACACCCACACGAACTCGGGTACCCTGGGTGGGGTCTGACATCCATTGCATGTAATTGACCAAATCAGCAACATCCGAGTCGTATTGTGCAGACGAGAGTTTGCCAGGTGTCACTTGGGTCCAGCCTTTGAGCACCTGAACCGGGTTTCCATGGGATTGAATCTCTTCAAATACCGGGGAACGCCGGCCTTGCAATTCCCAAAGCACATGGGGCATGCCGGCATTGGGAAAGGCCAAGTTGTTCCAACCGGTGGGTTTGGTGTCATCTCTGTAGTAAGTGCGCAAATAGGTATAGATGTAGTCCGCACCTGAGCCACCAGGGCCAGACCTTGAACGCGCTATCACCGTTAAGTCTGGGGGGTTGCCACCAAACCAGTCTTTGGCCTGCTTGGGGTCCATGGTGACACGCATGGTTTCTCCCACTTTGTCTGTGGTGAACAGCAGGTTGTCTTTGATCTGTTGTTCTGTGAGGCCAATATCGCTGAGACGATTGAATCGCATGTAGCTGGCCGAATGACAGTTGAGGCAGTAGTTCACAAAAAGCTTGGCACCGTTTTGTAAAGCGCCAAGGTCGTTGAGACGATCGGGGGCTTTGTCCCAGGCAATCCCACCTGTGGCAGCATGTGCAGAAAAAGAAGCGGCTAAGGCCAAAACCACACTGAAGATGAGTTTTTTCATGCTTGGGTTCTCCGATCTTTTCAGTGTGCTGTGAAGTTCACGCGGTCGGGAACAGGCTTGGTTTGGCCCAAACGACTCCACCATGGCATCAGCAAGAAAAAGCCAAAATAATACAAAGTGCCCAATTGAGACACCCGTTCACCAATGGCTGATGGGGGCTGTATGCCAAGGTAACCAAGGACAAAGAAATTGATGACAAAGATGGCGTAGAGGTGTTTGTGCCAATCAGGGCGATAACGAATCGACTTGACCTCACAGTGGTCTAGCCAAGGCAAGAAAAACAAAATAACAACCGCCCCACCCATCACAACCACACCCCAGAATTTGGCATCGATGGCCAGCATGGAGACCACCAAAGCTGCAGCGCCACCGATGATCACAGCCTTGGTGAGGTTGGTGTTCGCTTGGGTTGAGATCAGATACCCGGCAGCCAAAACGCAAAGAACCAAGGCATACATCATTTCGCCGGTGATGGCGCGCAACATGGAGTAGTAAGGCGTGAAGTACCAAACAGGAGCAATATGCAAGGGTGTTTTCAGCGGGTCCGCAGGAATGAAGTTGTTGTACTCGAGAAAATAGCCGCCGAACTCAGGTGCAAAGAAGATGATGGCGCAAAACACCAGCAAGAAACCTATGATGCCCATGAGGTCGTGAACGGTGTAGTAGGGGTGGAAAGGGATACCGTCCAAGGGAATGCCATTGGCGTCTTTTTGGGCTTTGATTTCAACCCCATCAGGGTTGTTTGAACCCACTTCATGCAGCGCAATGATGTGAGCGACCACCAAACCCAAAAGCACCAGGGGCACAGCGATCACATGGAAGCTGAAGAAGCGATTCAAGGTGGCATCGCCCACCACGTAATCACCACGGATCAGCAAAGCCAGATCTGGACCGATCAAAGGAATGGCTGAGAACAAGTTGACGATCACTTGGGCGCCCCAATAAGACATTTGTCCCCATGGCAACAAATAACCCATGAAGGCCTCGCCCATCAAAGCCAGGAAAATAGCGCAACCAAACAACCAAACCAATTCGCGCGGCTTGCGGTAGGAGCCGTAGATCAACCCACGGAACATGTGTAGGTAGACCACCACAAAGAAGGCCGAGGCGCCGGTGGAGTGCATGTAGCGGATCAACCAACCCCAAGGCACATCACGCATGATGTATTCGACAGACGCGAAAGCCAAGTCAGCGTCTGGTTTGTAATGCATCACCAAGAACACGCCAGTCACAATCTGTATGACCAGCACCAACATGGATAGCACGCCAAAAAAGTAAAAAAAGTTGAAGTTTTTGGGTGCGTAGTACTCGCTCATGTGCTCTTTAAAGAGCTTTGACAAAGGGAACCGGTTATCAACCCAGTTGAGGGCTTTGTCGGCGACAGGTGCGTCGGGAGAAATGTCTTTGAATTCAGCCATGGGATTTGCCTTTTATGCTTTCTTGTCTTCACCAATGAGCAAACGGGTATCAGAGAGATACATGTGCGGCGGAACTTCTAGGTTGTCTGGCGCAGGTTTGTTTTTGTAGACACGGCCAGCCATGTCGAATGTGGATCCGTGGCAAGGGCAAAAAAACCCGCCCTGCCAATCATCTGGCAAAGAGGCTTGGGGGCCCATTTGGAATTTTTCACTGGGCGAGCAACCCAAGTGTGAGCAGATACCAACACCGACAAAAAACTCGGGATTGATCGATCGAGCTTGGTTGCGGGCATAGTCAGGGGTTAATTCAGCTGGGTTGCGTTTGGACTCAGGGTCAGCCAATTGACCTTCCACCTTTTTGAGGGATTCCAACTGCTCAGGGGTACGTCGAACGATCCATACAGGTTTACCACGCCATTCAACAGTGAGTTTTTGTCCGGGCTTGATGGTCGAAATGTCGACTTCGACAGCGGCGCCGGCTGCTTTGGCACGCTCTGACGGGCTGAAAGCGCTGATGAAAGGAACCGCGACGGCAGCGCCGCCTACTGCACCTGCGCAACCAGAGGCAATCAACCAGGTGCGCTTGTCAGTGTCAACAGTGGTGTCACTCATGAAATACCTCTTCGTGTCAATGCCAATTTGGATAGATTTAAATTCTAACCGAGCGTTTTTGGATGGTTCGAGCACAAGTCCAGTTTCCCCAGCAAGCTAAATAGTTACCAAGGACTCGCCACGGGCTACCCTGACCGCCGCCATCAAGCTGCTTGGATCGGCCAAACCCTTGCCAGCGATATCAAACGCAGTGCCATGGTCAGGGCTGGTGCGCACAAAAGGCAGTCCCAAGGTCTGGTTGACCCCATGCGCCAAACCCAGAAACTTCACAGGAATCAGGCCTTGGTCGTGGTACATGGCGACCACCAGGTCAATCGCTTGTCGCCCTGCTGGGCTGTGGGCATGCATGAACACCGTGTCTGGCGCAAAGGGCCCGCTGACCTGCATGCCCTGAGCTCGCGCCAATGCGATCGCTGGCGCAATGTGTTCGCGCTCTTCAGCGCCAAACAATCCCTCCTCGCCAGCATGGGGATTGACACCCGCCACAGCCATTCGTGGTGGACGACCGTGCAGTGTTTGCCAAGCCTGGTGGGTGATTTGCAGGGTTTGCAAGACATTGGCGGTGGTCACTGCTTCTATCGCTTGCCTCAGTGGCACGTGAATGCTCACCAAAACCGTGCTCAGACCTGAGTTGGTGAGCATCATGCGCACTGGCAGATCAGATTCCCTCACACCCAGGTGTTCTGCCGCCAGCGCTTGCAACAACTCAGTGTGGCCAGGGTACGCCAGGCCGGCGAGTGAGAGTGCTTTTTTGTGCAAGGGTGCGGTCACCAGCGCTGACACCTCACCTTTCAATGCAGCGCGTGCGGCCCAAATGACCGCGTTGGCAGCCATGCGTCCCGCAGCTGCACTGACTTGCCCCAGGACAACTTCTTTGGCGGGGGGGTCGATTTGCAACACCGGCACATGGTGCGCTGGGACAGACCAGGCCGCTTGCAGATCCTGCACAGCCACACAGGTCAGTTGTTTATGCACATAGCCGCCGAGCAAGGCGAGGTGTTGCTGCATCGTGAACAAGTCGCCCACCACGCAACAGCCACGCATCCGCTGCGGTGCTTGTGAAAATGCTTTCAAAATGATTTCAGGACCGATGCCCGCAGGGTCGCCCATGGTCAAAGCCATGGGCAACGCAGCGGTTGGGGTGGTCATGGTCGCCACACTCAAGCGGGGTTGTCGATGTCGATGAACTCGTGCATCACACCCAACTCGGCGGCCACATGAGACGCCAGCGCTGGTGCGCCATAACGCTCGGTCGCATGGTGGCCACAAGCGAAAAAAGCCACGCCGGTTTCATGGGCCAAATGGGCTTGGGGTTCAGAGATTTCTCCGGTGACAAATGCATCAGCGCCAGCGGCAATCGCGGATTCAAACCATGACTGCGCACCCCCTGTGCACCAGGCAATTCGCTTGAAAGGACGCTCCGGATCAGGAACCACCGAGACCGGGGCGCGACCCAGCCGAGCCTCCAACACCTGCGCAAACGCCTTGGGCGCTTGGTCGGCCAAGGGAGCTTGACCCAACCAGCCCAATTTTTGTTCTCCGAATTGACCCAGCGTCTCCCAACCCATGCGCAGTCCCAATTGCGCGTTGTTACCCAAAGCTGTGTGTGCATCCAAGGGCAGGTGGTAGGCGAGCAAATTGATGTCATGGAACATCAGCAAAGCCAGACGCTGTTTGAGCCAACCGGTGACCGAGCCGTCTTGGCCGCGCCAAAACAAACCATGGTGCACCAACAGGGTGTCGCCGCCTTTGAGGATCGCTGCCTCTATCCATGCCTTGCTGGCTGTCACACCTGAGATGATTTTGCTGACTTTGGCGCGTCCCTCGACTTGCAACCCGTTGGGACAGTGGTCCTTGAACTGCGCTGGTTGCAGCAATTGGTTGCACAGCGATACAAGTTGGTGGCGCTCGGTCATGTCAACGGGGTGCAGCTTTGGCTTTTGGTCGCTGAGCCGGCGTGACCTGGAGTGCCAATTCTTGGCTTTGTCGAAGCACTTGAAGACTGGCCACCGAGCCGGGCTTGAGTGAAGACACCAGTGCCAACAACTCGGAGACGGTTTTCACGGATTGACCGTTAACCGCCATCACCACATCGCCTGGGCGAACCCCGGCTTTGTGGGCGGGACCAGCTTGCAGAACCCCAGTGATGATGACCCCGCTGTCAGCGCGCACATTGAATGTTTTAGCCAATTCAGTGCTGATGTCAGTGGGTTCCACACCGATCCAACCCCGAACCACTTGCCCCTGTTTGACAATGCCCTCGAGCACTTGCCGGGCGGTGCTCACCGGAATGGCAAAGCCGATGCCCATGCTGCCACCGGAGCGGGAATAAATCGCGGTATTGATGCCCAGCAAATTGCCCTGGACATCGACCAATGCCCCGCCAGAGTTGCCGGGGTTGATCGCCGCATCTGTTTGGATGAAATTTTCAAAGGTATTGATGCCCAATTGGTTGCGCCCAAGCGCCGAGACAATGCCACTGGTGACGGTTTGCCCCACACCAAAAGGGTTGCCAATCGCCAACACAATGTCCCCCACCTGGGTTTGGTCGGACTTGCTCATGACCATCACCGGCAGTTGGTCGAGCTTGATTTGCAGCACAGCCAGGTCGGTTTCGGGGTCGGTGCCCACCAGTTTGGCTTGGGTGCGACGCCCATCGTTGAGGACCACGTTGATTTCATCTGCGCCTTCAACCACATGGTTATTGGTCAAGACAAAGCCCTCAGTGCTGACAATCACGCCACTGCCTAGGCCCATTTGCGGCGAAGACTCATTTTGATCACCAAAGAAATAGCGAAACCAAGGGTCTCTTGCATGGTCGGGAAGATCCGACTTGCGGGTGGTATTGATGCTCACCACCGATGGAGACGCTTTGAGTGCCGCGCCACGCAAACTGCCCGCGCCCGAGCCCACGCCGGCGACCACACTCGTGCCCGAGGCCCCAGCGTCGGTCGCTTCAAGCACGTGCAACTCGGCGCCCCGTGTGAAGGAATGACGTATCCATTCGGGTTTGAGGGTGATAAGAACGAACCATACAGCCACCAGCACAGTGACTGTTTGAGAAAACAAGAGCCACAAACGTCTCATGCTTCAGGGCGCGTCTTCAGGCGCTTTGGTATGTTTTAGAAATAACTGTGCAGCCCAAATACCCACCTCATACAAAATAACCATGGGAATGGCCAATGCAAGTTGTGAGACCACATCCGGCGGGGTGACGATGGCGGCAATGATGAAGGCCAGCACAATAAAATACGAGCGAAAGTCTTTGAGCTTCTCAATCGTGACCAAGCCCATGCGTGCCAGTACGATCACCACGATCGGCACCTCAAACGCCAAGCCAAACGCAATGAACATGTTGATCACAAAGCCCAAATAGGCCTCGATGTCAGGCGCAGCAGTGATGCTTTTGGGTGCAAAGCTTTGAATGAATTGAAACACTTGCCCAAAGACAAAGTAATAACAAAAAGCCACGCCAATGAAAAACAACAAGGTGCTCGACAACACCAAGGGCAGCACCAGTTTCTTTTCGTGCATGTAGAGACCGGGCGCCACGAAGGCCCAAACCTGGTAGAGCACAACCGGCAAAGCAATCAAAAATCCAGTCATCAACAGGATTTTGAGTGGCACCAGAAAAGGCGAGATGACTGAGGTTGCAATCAATGTTGTGCCCTGAGGCAGTTGTGCCACCAAGGGCTCTGCCAAAAAGTCATAGAGTTGCCCAGGGCCAGGATACATTCCCAGCACCGCGCAAACAACAGCCACGGCAATGCTGGCCTTGACCAAGCGATCGCGTAACTCTTTCAGGTGCTGGATGAAGGGTTGTTCAGAACCAGCCAAGCTGTCTTTTGGGGTGTCACCGGTATCTGACATGACCGCTTAAAAATGGTTGGATCCGCTGGGTAGCGGACGATACCGAGCGACGCGGGCGGCACCTGACAAAGCCCGGGTGCGCACACCCTGTCTGGCTTTGTACCACTGGGGCATGGCAGAGCGCTTGAGACGCCAATTTTTTTGGGGATGCCTGTAATCGTCTTGCAACACTTGCGATGCTGAGTGCGAGGCATCGTCCATGGAGTCAGACTGGTGATCGAACCCGATGTTTTCAATACCCTTGTTGAACTGGGTGGTTGCAGTGAGGACACTGGACTGGACATCGGTCAAGGCGCTGTCCATGGTCTCCTTCATCTTCTGGAGATCTTCCATTTCCATGGTGCGATTGACCTCGTTTTTGACGTCAGAGACATAGCGCTGCGCCTTGCCCAGCAAAGTGCCAATGGTGCGAGCCACCCGCGGCATCTTATCTGGGCCAATCACCACCAGCGCGACTGCGCCAATCAGGGCCAGTTTCGATACCTCTAAATCAAACATAGATCAAGACTTGGTTTTGGCTTCAACGTCGATCGCAGATTTGTCGGCGGTGCTTGCCGAGGCTGCCACTTGTTGTGCCGGGGCATCGGCTTTCTCGTCTGGTCCTGCAGAACCATCTTTCATGCCGTCTTTGAAGCCTTTGACCGCGCCGCCCAAGTCACCGCCCAGGTTTTTGAGCTTCTTGGTGCCAAAGACCATGACGACGATCAGCAAAACGATTAACCAATGCCAAATAGAAAATGATCCCATGGGATGCTCCTGAGTGAACTGAAGGAATTCTAGTCTCAACCGCGCAACCAAGGGCGCGGGCCGCCCATGACATGCCAATGCATGTGGTGAACCTCTTGACCACCCTCTTCGCCTGTGTTGGTCACCAGCCTGAAACCACCCTTGGGATAGGGGTTAACACCTTCTTGAAGTGCGAGTTGGGGCGCCAACACCATCATTCGTCCCAGCAAGGCCGCGTGCTCGGGGGTGGCTTGCGCCAGCGATGGGATGTGCATCTTGGGAATCATCAAAAAGTGCACAGGCGCCCAGGGATGGATGTCGTGAAACGCAAAAATCTCATCATCTTCATAGACTTTTCTACTGGGGATCTTCCCAGCGATGATCTTGCAAAAGATGCAATTCGGGTCAGTATGCATGGTGAACAGTCCGTTTGGCAGTCGTGGGGGCTTAATCTTCGCCCAACTCACGGGCTTGTGCTTTGCGCAGGGCTTTTTCTTCTAAACCGCCCAAACCCTCGCGACGTGACAACTCTTGCAGCACATCCTCAGGGCTGAGTTGGTAGTGCGCCAAAGCCACCAAGCAGTGAAACCACAAGTCGGCCATCTCGTTGACCAGGTGCTGGGGCTGTCCGCCATGGTCAAGGTCTTTGGCGGCCATCACGGTTTCGGTGGCTTCTTCACCGATTTTTTTCAAAAACGCGTCGGGGCCTTTGTGCAGCAAGCGGGCGACATAGCTTTTGTCCGGGTCGCCACCATGTTCGATTTTGCGGCTTTCAATGACCGCGGCCAGGCGGATCAGGGTGTCGTTGGAACTCATGGGCGGGCCTTGTAAATGGTGGCGGGGTCTTGCAGCACGGGCTCGACACTCAGCCACTGACCGCCGTCGGGGCTGGCTTGCCATCGTTGGTAAAAGCAGCTATGGCGCCCGGTGTGGCAAGCGATGCTGGGGTCGTGACCGCCTTGGGTGACGCTGAGCAAAATCACGTCATTGTCGCAATCGAGTCGGATGTCGTGCACGGTTTGCACATGCCCCGACTCCTCACCCTTGAACCAGAGCTTGCTTCGCGAGCGGCTGAAGTAGACCGCACGTCCGAGCTCGGCGGTTTTTTGCAGCGCTTCGCGGTTCATCCAGGCGAACATCAGCACGTCTTTGCTGCTTTGCTCTTGAGCGATGACGGGCACCAAGCCTTGTGCATCCCATTTAACAGTGTCTAGCCAGTTCATGGGTAGATGTTAAGGCTTGAGGGGCGGGTCAGTGGCGACTCACTGGATCACTTGGGATTGCCTTCAGCTGTCTTCAAATCCGCCCCTGTGTCACAGCGGAGCTTCAGAGAAATAAACCCGCTGACGTTTGCCACCAGCTTGTCGTCAAGCTGGTATGTCGTTTGACAAGTTTCTCCTGCTTGGTCTCCCCATTGAACGCTGAGGGTGTCTTTGGATGTTTGAACCCTCACCAATGCACGACCACCTTGCCCAACGGTCCCCACCTCGTTGCCTTTGCTGTCAGTCACCGTCGCGCCTATGGGTATCCGAGCACCATTGCTGGCAGTCAGTTGCAAAAGCAGGGGTCTGCCGCTCGTGGCGTTGAATTTCAGCCGAACAATGGACCCCTCGACTGGCGCGATTTTTTGGCTGGCATTGTCAACTTCCAAATTGGGGGAAGCACCTTCCAAAGTGACTTGAACATCATTGAGGAAATAGGGCGACAAGTAGGGCACGACGCCATAACCGGCGCTATTGATGCGGGCACGACTGCCCATGACACCGGCTCCTTCACCTTTGGGAACTTCCACAATGGCAAAGGTATGCCCCAGTGTTGGCGCCAAGATCAGCCCTCCCTGGTGCAAGACCAAACCACCGTTGGCGCTCAATCCCGCTTGAAGAGACGCATTGGCGTTGCTGGCGGACAGGCTCGCGCCCAGACTGCCCCAAGGATGCTGATAGCCTAAAGATGCACTTGAATAACCGACGGAGCCGTTTTGGGTACGGGTCAGGTTGTAGTTGGCGAGATGGTCTTCAAAGAGGCCACCAGAGGCACTGATAGATTGCGTTGCCGGGCTTGATCCGTATTGGTTGTAACCGGCTCTAACGCTGACGGGACTGCCAAACATATCCAGGGGCACAGAAGCAGACAGTCCAATGCTTTGGATGTCGGGTGAGCCATTGGCATTGGTGCTTTTGGAGAGGTATGCGGATAAAGATACCTTTCCGACATTGGTTCCATAGCTCAGTTGGTATTGGTAGTTGTATTGGTTGTTTGCCCAGGTGTTTTGATTAACGACACTGACGCCCAGACTGCCCATGCGCTCAAAACCGATGCCCAGGCTGCCATAAGCGCTGGTTTTCAGGTTATTCAAGTTGTAAGGGTTGAGGTTGGCCGTCGTGAGCGCTGAAATGGGTGCAACATATCCCAATGATTGATGGTTAAAACCGCCGTAGAACTGCAGCGGTCCCCATGCGGGCGCGCTGTAGTTGACGCTTGTGAGGGAGCCAGATGCTTGAATGGTTCCAACACCCCTGCCTTGCGATTGCGTTCGCCGCACGCCCGTCGAACCCCATGTGCTGTTGAATGCCATTTCCAGGCCTGCGCTCACGTAGTTTGAGGCCAACAACAACTCCAGGCTGGGCGTGACATGGTTGTTCAGTCCATAACGTAAAGAAGCTTGCAGCACGGTTGACGCCACCTGTGCGCTGTTTGTTCGGTATTTCCCAACAGACAGGCTGTAAATGGACGAGCCTGGATTGAGCTTGCCTGCGGTTTGAGTGTAGGGAACCGCGAATGTTTCAATCCTGCCATCGGCTTCTTTGATTTGAACTGTCAAGTTACCAACGGCAGACGGCGGGTTGAGGTCAGTCAACTCAAAAGGGCCCGGCGGCATGGTTTGTTCGTAAAAAACCGCCCCATTTTGGGAGACTTGAACGAGGGCATTGGTTCGCGCCACCCCACGGACTTTGGGTTTGTAGAAGCGCTCCTCCATGCTCATCAATCCCTCTTCAGAGGCCAATTGAATGCCAAGCAGTGGGACGGCTCCAATGATGGGGCTTTGGCTGTTGATTTCACCTGCTGACAACTTGGATTTCCAATTGATCAAGGGTCGGCTAACGAAGAGCTGTCCTGCGCCATATTGCTGAGTAGTCATACCAATGCCGTTACTGCTTCGACTGAGGTAACTGCTTTGCCGCACTTGCCAACCCTGGATATTGAAGCCAGAGTTCAAGTAGAGGAAATTCGAGTTCTCGCCCTGTGTGGCGTAATGGTTCAAGTTGTAGTTGATGAATCCCGCGTTCTCGCCTCGGGTGAGCATGCCCGGTGGCACAGCCCAAGTGGCATCCTTGGCTAAGAATGCCTGCGGGATGCTCAAATCGACCCGCAGTTCACCTGGATTGTATTTGGCCGTTGCATCCGCCACCCAGTCTTGCATGTACAAACATGCTTTGTCGGCAGCTGAAAGGGACCCTGTCTTTGGCTGGGGCTCAAGCTTGCCTTGTTCGAGTAATTGCTGACCTGCTGCACTGATGGCATCAGGCTTGACGCCCAATTGCATGAACAACTGTGAATCCAGGCAAGGTCGGGCTTCGCTACCGGCAACAGGTTCGGTGAACAACAAGGTGGTATTTGTCACCGGCGTATTGTTGCGATACAGATTCAC
>CAMCES010000038.1 GCA_945873925.1 Bordetella parapertussis | reverse complement strand
TTTGGTCGTAGGCCTTGGCCTCACCACCAAACTTAGCCGACAAAATCGTCGTGATCGCCGCCGTCAGCGTCGTCTTGCCATGGTCAACGTGGCCAATCGTGCCCACGTTCACGTGCGGTTTGGTCCGCTCAAACTTGCCTTTTGCCATTCTTCGACTCCGAAAAAAAACCCACAACAAAAAACCGAAACTCTGGTGCCCTTGGCGGGAATCGGACCCGCGACCTCTCCCTTACCAAGGGAGTGCTCTACCACTGAGCCACAAGGGCGAAAAACACTTCGCCATCACACCGAAACCGCATGGAGCGGGAGACGGGAATCGAACCCGTGTCATTAGCTTGGAAGGCTAAGGTTCTACCATTGAACTACTCCCGCATCGTTGACCCAAAGGCCTGCGCCGTCAGGGGTTCTTCGCAGTTGCAGCCCACTCAAAGCACTGGTGGAGGAGGCTGGATTCGAACCAGCGTAGGCGTAAGCCAACAGATTTACAGTCTGCCCCCTTTAGCCACTCGGGCACCCCTCCGGCGAGCCAAATAATATAGCACAGCTTTGCGCTGCGGCGGCTTTTGAAGCTTGAAAAATCAACAAAAGCCCTGAAAAATCAAGCCTCAAGCGACCAATCCACAGACAAACCATGATCAGCCAGCCAGGCTTGGGCGGCGGAAAAGTGGCCGCACCCCATGAAAGGCCTCGGCCCGCGCAAAGCCGACAGCGGCGAAGGGTGGTTGGCCGCCAGCAGCAGGCATGGCCCAGCAGCTGATTGGCGAATCATGGCCGACTTGGCTTGGGCATGGGCGCCCCAAAGCATGAAGACACAGGGCTGGGGCCGTGCTGCTACTGCCTGCATCAGGCTGTCGGTGAGCTTGTCCCAACCACACTTGGCATGCGAACCCGCTCGCCCCTCCTCAACCGTCAATGCGGTGTTGAGCAGCAACACCCCTTGGGCCGCCCAAGGCAGCAAAGAGCCAGACAAGGGTGACTGCAAACCCAGGTCATTTAAGAGCTCTTTGCATATATTGCGCAAAGATGGAGGCAATTTAACGCCAGTTTGCACAGAAAAGGCCAGCCCTTCTGCCTGCCCAAAACCATGGTAAGGGTCTTGCCCCAAGATCAGTACCCGCACATCGGACAAAGCGGTCAAGCGCAAAGCCCGCAATGGCTCAGGCGGGAATACGCGGGCATTCGCAGCCAATCTGGCGTCCAAGAAGCACGAGAGAGCGCTGCCGGTCTCACTGGCCCAAAATGCCTTCAGCAAGTCCTGCCATGAAGCATGGACCACGGCGCGGGCCAAATGGCCGGGCTGCAGGCAGGCCTCAGTCAGCAAACAATTCAGCCAATGCCTCGCCGGGCTCAGGAGCACGCATGAAGGCCTCGCCGACCAAGAAGGCATGGACCCCTGCTTGGCGCAGGCGCAACACATCCTCGCGGGTGGCGATGCCGCTTTCGGTGATCAGCAAACGCTCGGGAGGCAAGTCAGCCATGAGCGTCAAAGTGGTGTCCAAAGACACCTCGAAGCTGCGCAGGTTGCGGTTGTTCACCCCCAACAAAGGGGTTTTCAACTTCAAGGCCCGCTCGAGCTCGACCTGGTCGTGCACCTCGACCAACACCGCCATGTCCAAGCTGTGTGCGGCGGACTCGAACTCGGCCATTTGGGCATCATCCAAACAAGCGGCGATCAACAGCACGCAGTCCGCGCCCATGGCGCGTGACTCGAAAATTTGGTAGATGTCGACCATGAAATCTTTGCGCAACACCGGCAGGTCGCAGGAGGCCCGGGCTTGCTTGAGGAAATCGGTGCTGCCTTGGAAGTAGGGTTGGTCGGTCAGCACCGACAAGCAGGCCGCGCTGACCTTGCCGTCACCCCAGGCATAGCTTTGGGCAATGTCGGCAGGAATGAAGTCTTCGCGCAACAAGCCCTTGGAGGGGCTGGCTTTTTTGACTTCTGCAATGACAGCGGCTTGCCCGACCGCGATTTTGCGACGCAATGCTGCCTCAAACCCGCGGGTCAGAACCCGGCTTTGGGCATCTGCCCGCACCACTGCCAGGGGCATTTTTTGCGCACGCAGTGCCACCTCTTCGTGTTTGCTTTTGACGATTTGCTGCAGGATGTCGCTCACGGATAGGCCTTTGTCAGTGTCACGCCTGGGCGTGTTGGGCGGAAAAAGCGATCAATTGTGCCAACTTGGCTTTGGCCAGCCCTTGGGCCATGGCTTGCTGCGCCATGCTCAGACCCACAGCCATGGTCGGCGCCAGATTGGCAGCGTACAAAGCCACGCCCGCATTGAGCGCCACGATATCCCGGGCCGGCCCCGCTTGGTTGTCGAGTACTGCAAGCACCATGTCACGCGATTGATCGGGCGTGTCGACCCGCAAAGCGCGGTGGCCAGCCATGGTCAGGCCAAAGTCTTCGGGATGGATTTCGTACTCGGTGATCTCGCCGTTTTTCAATTCACCCACCAAGGTGGCCGCACCCAGGCTCACCTCGTCCATGCCATCGCGGCCATACACCACCAGGGCGTGCTGCGCCCCCAAGCGCTGCAAAGCGCGGATTTGGATACCGACCAAATCTGGGTGAAACACACCCATCAACATATTCGGCGCATCAGCCGGGTTGGTCAGTGGCCCCAGGATATTGAACAAGGTGCGCACGCCCAGTTCCTTGCGCACGGGCGCCACGTTTTTCATGGCCGGGTGGTGGTTTGGCGCGAACATGAAACCAATGCCTACCTCGGCAATGCTTTGGGCGATGGCCGCTGGCGACAGGTTGATCTGCACGCCCAGGCTTTCGAGCACATCGGCACTGCCGCTTTTGCTGCTGACGCTGCGACCACCGTGTTTGCTGACCCGCGCACCCGCCGCCGCCGCCACGAACATGGCGCAGGTGGAGATGTTGAAGGTGTTGGCGCCGTCGCCGCCCGTGCCGACGATGTCAACCAAATGCGTGCGGTCAGCCACCTCGACCTTGGTGGAGAACTCGCGCATGACCTGCGCCGCGGCCGTGATTTCGCCGATGGTTTCCTTCTTGACCCGCAAGCCGGTCAGGATGGCCGCGGTCATCAGGGGGGTGATCTCGCCTTGCATGATCAAGCGCATCAAATGCAGCATTTCGTCATGGAAGATTTCACGGTGCTCGATCGTGCGTTGCAAAGCTTCGGTGGGCGTGATCTGCGTCATGGCTGCGGGGTTTTCAAAAAATTGTTCAACAAGGCGTGGCCGTGCTCGGTGAGGATCGACTCGGGGTGGAACTGCACACCCTCAATCGGCAAGCTTCGGTGGCGAACACCCATGATTTCACCGTCATCGGTCCAAGCCGTCACTTCCAATTGCGCTGGGCAACTGCCGCGCTCGATCGCCAGCGAGTGGTAGCGGTTGACCGTGAACTGCTCGGGCAGCCCCGCGAACACGCCTTGTTGCTGGGTGTGGATCAGGCTGGTTTTGCCGTGCATCAGCTGCTGGGCGCGGATGATGCGCCCGCCAAACGCTGCGCCAATGCTTTGGTGGCCCAGGCAGACGCCCAGGATGGGCAGCTTGCCAGCGAAATGCCCAATCGCAGCCACCGAAATGCCTGCCTCGGCCGGCGAGCAAGGCCCCGGCGAGACCACCAAGTGGCTGGGCTGCAAAGCCTCGATCTCTGCCAAGCTGATTTCGTCGTTGCGGTGCACCAGCACCTCGGCACCCAACTCGCCAAAGTACTGCACCAGGTTGTAGGTGAAGCTGTCGTAGTTGTCGATCATCAGGAGTTTCATTCCAAGCCCTCCTCGACCAGTTCGCTCGCGCGCAGCAAGGCGCGCGCTTTGTGCTCGGTTTCACGCCACTCCATCTCGGGCACCGAGTCGGCCACCACCCCTGCAGCCGCTTGCACGTACAGAGTGTCGTCTTTGATGATGCCGGTGCGGATCGCGATCGCCACGTCCATGTCACCCGCAAAACTCAGGTAACCGCAAGCGCCACCGTAAACACCACGCTTGACAGGCTCGAGTTGGTCGATCAGCTCCATGGCGTGCACCTTGGGTGCGCCAGTCAAGGTGCCCGCCGGGAAAGTCGCGCGCAACACGTCCATGCTGCTCATGCCGTCTTTCAACATGCCTTCGACATTGCTCACGATATGCATCACATGGCTGTAGCGCTCAACCGCAAAGGCTTCCGTGACCTTGACCGAACCGGTTTTGGCGATGCGCCCGATGTCGTTGCGCGCCAAGTCGATCAGCATCACATGCTCGGCGCGTTCTTTCGGATCGTTGATCAATTCATGCTCGGTCGTCACATCCGCCTCGGGTGTGGCACCACGCGGACGCGTGCCAGCCAAGGGGCGGATCGTGACCTTGTTGCCCTCTGGGGTGGTCTCTTGACGCACCAAAATCTCGGGCGAGGCGCCCACCACATGGAAGTCACCCATGTGGTAGTAGTACATATACGGGCTGGGGTTCAAGGAGCGCAACGCGCGGTAGAGCGACAACGGGCTTTCGGTGAACCGTTTTTTGATGCGCTGCCCGACCTGCACCTGCATGAAGTCGCCGGCTTCGATCAGGCCCTTGGCGCGCTCGACCGCGCTGATGTAATCGGCCTTGGCAAATTCTCGCTCGGTGGGGTGGCTTGGGGTGGCCTTGACCACTGGTGCACTCACCGAGTACTTGAGCATGTCCTTCAAGTCGCGCAAACGCTTTTTGGCGCGGTTGTAGGCCTCGGGCTTGGCTGGGTCGGCGTAGACCATCAGGTAAAGCTTGCCCGACAGGTTATCGATCACGGCAAGCTCTTCGGTTTGCAGCAACAAAATATCCGGGCAGCCCATGGTGTCGGGCGGGCAGCTGTGCTGCAGTTTTTTCTCGATGTGGCGCACCGTGTCGTAACCAAAATAACCCGCCAAGCCACCACAAAACCGCGGCATGCCTGGTCGCAAGGCGACCTTGAAACGTTGTTGGTAGCTGGCGATGAAATCCAGCGGGTTGCCTTGGTGGGTTTCCACCACCACCCCATCGCTCACCACCTCGGTCTGCGTGGCCTTGCCAAAGCCATTGGCCCGAAGCAAAGTGCGCGCTGGCAAGCCGATAAAGCTGTAACGGCCAAAACGCTCGCCACCCACGACCGACTCAAGCAAAAAGCTATGCCGGCCACCGTCCTGGGTGAAGGCCAGCTTCAGGTAGAGAGACAACGGGGTTTCCAGATCGGCAAAGGCTTCTAACACCAATGGAATGCGGTTGAAGCCCTGGGACGACAGGCTTTTGAATTCCAATTCAGAGATCACGGGGAGCCTCCAAGCTCGGCCTCACAAGGCCCAAAACATTTGACACATGGCGCCCAACGCGCCAGCGGCGCTTACAACCGCAGTTCGGTGAAGCTGTCGATGAAGCCATCACAGTTCACGCCCCGGATAGGCTCGCCATGGTTGTAGCCGTAAGTGACCAACACCACCGGGCAGACCGCGGCGCGCGCGGCTTGTGCGTCGTTTTGCGAATCGCCCAACATCAGCGTGTGCGCAGGCAATGTGCCCAGGGCTTTGCAGGTTTCCAGCAGTGGCATCGGGTCGGGCTTTTTGCGTGAAAAAGCGTCGCCGCCAAACACATGGCCAAAAAAACTGTCCAATCCTTTGCGGACCAGCAAATCTTTGGCAAAGGCGGTGGGTTTGTTGGTCAGGCAAGCCATTGGCAAGCCCCGCGTTTGAAACGCTTTCAAGCCGTCCAACACGCCTGCGTAAACCTGGGCATGTTGGCCATTTACCCGGCCGTAATGGTGCTGGTAGCGCTGAAACGCCGGTTCGTAATAGGTGTCGACCACCGTGCTGTCGCAGACCAAGCCGCTGGCTTGCACCTCGGGCAGGGCGAGCTGGTGTTGCAAGACGGTGCGTACCAGGTGCTCTGAGCCTTTGCCCACCGCGATATTGACCACCGCCGGAGACACCTTTGGCAGGTCAATGTCAGCCAGTGCCAGGTTGAGTGCGGCTTCGAAATCGGCCATGGTGTCGACCATCGTGCCATCGAGATCGATCATCAGCGCGTGAACAGAAGAAAGTTGCATATTGGGCCTTTGTTGGCGGTTATTCACTTCACCCAGCGGACAAACAGCGGTAGCTTTTTGATCAGGTTGGCAATCAGGCTGCTGCCCGAGTGCACCACCACTGCCCCATCGGGACTGCCCATGTCAGTGGCGGTCCAGAACCAACCGCTGGGGCCGGAGCCAAACCAGGTGGTGTTCAAGGCGAGTTCATAGCAACTTTTTTCAGCCAGACCTTCGAGCTCTTTTTGGGTAGGTAAGCGCCAACCGTTGGCCACGGCGGTTTTACCAGCCAGGTTCCAATCTTGGGCCATCGGGTCGCCCGCACAGGCGCTGCCATTCCATTGTTGGCCATGCACGCAACGTTGCCAGACCAAACCGGTTTCCAGGTCTTTGACTTGCGCGCCATTGGCATCCGCCGCTTGGTAGCGGCTGTCCGGACGGGTCAGGGGTTCGTTGGGTATGCAAGCAGCGATGGCTGCATGGCCAGCGACAAAGGTGGCGCACAGGCCAAGGAGAAAGTGGCGTGGGGACATGAGGGCTTTCATCAAAGGGTCAGGCCAAAGCCGCGCGCATCTGGTCGATGACGGCTTGGTAATCGGGTTTGCCAAAAATGGCACTGCCCGCCACAAAGGTGTCGGCCCCGGCATTGGCGACTTGGCGGATGTTGTCGGGCTTGATACCACCGTCGACCTCCAAACGGATGTCGCGGCCGCTGGCCTCGATGCGCTTGCGCGCATGCTCGACCTTGCGCAAAGCCGAGTCGATAAAGCTTTGACCGCCAAACCCAGGATTGACGCTCATGATCAAAATCAGGTCGATGTCGTCGATCAGCCAATCCAATACGTCCAAAGGCTCGGCTGGGTTGAACACCACGCCGGCCTGACAGCCGGCTGCCTTGATGGCTTGGACGCTGCGGTGGGCATGGGCAGAAGCGTCGGGGTGAAAACTGATCAGGTCGGCACCGGCCTGGGCAAACAAGGCGGCCAGTGCATCCACCGGTTGCACCATCAGGTGCACATCGATCGGCACGGCCACGCCGGATGCGGTTTTGGCATGCGGTTTCAAGGCCTGACAGACCATGGGGCCAAAGGTCAGGTTGGGGACATAGTGGTTGTCCATCACGTCAAAGTGAATCCAGTCAGCGCCTGCGGCGATGACGTTTTTCACCTCGTCGCCCAGGCGGGCAAAGTCAGCGGACAAAATCGAAGGGGCGATGCGGTGGGTTTGGTTCATGGGACATGATTATGGTGTCAGAATGCCCCAGCGTCATTCCAGCAAAACCCTGTCAGACACAAAGCCATGCCCGCCTACCATTTCAGTGTTGAAGTCATCCCCCAATACCAGCCAGAGCAATCCTCGCCAGAAAACGGTATGTATGCCTTTTCTTACAAGGTGTTTATCCGCAACACCGGCAGCATGGCCGCGCAAGTGGTGTCGCGCACCTGGCACATCAATGATGCCAATGGACTGCACGAGAAAATTCGCGGTTTGGGTGTGGTGGGCCACCAACCCTTGCTGCAACCCGGCGAGAGCTTTGAATACACCAGTGGCACCCGACTGCGCACACCCACGGGCACCATGCACGGCAGCTATTTTTGTGTGGCGGTCGATGGTGAAAAGTTCGATGTGGACATTCCCATGTTTGTGCTGGATGCCTTGAGCGACAGCGCGCGCCACTTGCACTGAGGCCATGGGCGAATTTGACCTGATCGCGCGCTTTTTCACCCGTCCTGTGCGGCAAGCCGTGTTGGGTGTGGGTGACGACTGTGCCCTGCTGCAGCAGCAACCCGGCATGCAGTTGGCGGTGTCCTCGGACATGCTGGTCGATGGTCGCCATTTCCTGAGCACCACCTTGCCCAGCCGGCTGGGCCACAAGGCCTTGGCGGTCAATCTGAGCGACTTGGCCGCTTGTGGCGCCAAACCGCTGGCCTTTACCTTGGCGCTGGCCTTGCCGCAGATCGACGAAGCTTGGCTGCAAGGCTTTTCGCAAGGCCTGTGGGCCTTGGCCGATGCCCATGGCTGCGAGCTGATCGGCGGCGACACCACCTTGGGGCCGCTGAACATTTGCATCACGGTGTTGGGAGAGGTGCCCCCCGGGGACGCACTGTTGCGACAGCATGCGCAGCTGGGTGACGATATTTACGTCAGCGGTACGGTCGGGGACGCCCGCTTGGCGCTGGAGGTGTTGCGCGGCAACCTGAGACTGGAAGCCGAGCACTTTGAAGCAGCTCGAATGCGCATGGAACAACCCACGCCCCGCGTGGCGCTCGGTCTGGCGTTGCGCGGTCTTGCCAATGCCGCGATCGACATCAGCGATGGCTTGGTGGGCGACTTGGGCCATGTGTTGAAACGCTCCAAGCTAGGCGGGGTGCTGACCACCGCATGGGTGGCAGACAGCGCGGCCATCAGCCCAGCCATGCAGTCGCTGCCCATGAACCGCCGCCTTGACTTTGCGCTGGCCGGTGGTGACGATTACGAGCTGCTGTTCACTGCCGCGCCCGACCAGGCGGATGCGGTGCAAGAAGCTGCCAACGACTGCGGCGTGGCGGTCACCTGCATTGGCCGCATCACCCACACACCTGGTTTGCAGGTGCTGGACTTGCAAGGCACGCCCATGTCACGCCGCTTTGCGTCCTATGACCACTTCGCCCACTGACCCACCATGACGCCTTTTTCCACCGCCAACCTCGGCCGTTTCATGTGGTCGCACCCTGCGCACCCTTTTGCTTTGGGCTTTGGTGCTGGCTTGAGCCCGCTGGCCCCGGGCACGGTCGGTACCTTGTGGGCTTGGGCCTCGTTCCACTTGCTCAGCCTCTACCTCAACACCGCTGAGTTGGCCTGCGTGGTGGCGGCCGCGATCGTGTTGGGATGGTGGTTTTGCAGCGTGACCGCCGAGCACATGCAAGTACACGACCCAAGCGCCATTGTGTGGGACGAAATCGCCGCGTTTTGGCTGGTGCTGTTGGTCTGGATGCCGGCCTCATTCATGGGCCAGTTGGTGGCATTTTTGCTGTTTCGTTTTTTTGACGCTGTCAAGCCGGGGCCTGTGGGATGGGCGGACCGCGCTTTCCACGGCCTGGGTTGGCGCGGTGGCTTTGGCATCATGTTCGATGATTTGGTGGCCGCATTTTGCACGCTGCTGTGTTTGGCTTTTTGGCAGGCGACTCGATGAACCCCAACCAAGCGCTCTCTGACAGCCGCTCCTCCTCGCTCAGCGACCGAGACAGCTTGTCCACCCTGGCTTCGGCCTTATTGCAACGCGGCTGGCTGCTGGCCAGCGCCGAGAGCTGCACAGGGGGCATGATCGCGGCAGCTTGCACCGACCTGGCCGGCTCGAGCCAATGGTTCGAGCGCGGCTTTGTCAGTTACAGCAACGAGGCCAAACAAGACATGCTGGGTGTGCCTGCTGCCTTGTTGGCGCAGCATGGCGCGGTCAGCGAAGAGGTTGCCCAAGCCATGGTCTTGGGCGCCTTGAACCACAGCCTGGCGCAAGTGGCGGTGGCGGTCACCGGGATTGCCGGGCCAGCCGGTGGCAGCAAAACCAAACCGGTGGGCACGGTGTGTTTTGCCTGGGGCATGCCAACCGATGGCGGCCCCACGGTTGGCGCAGAAACCGCCTGGATCAAGGTCCAGACCTGTCACTTTGAGGGCGACCGCGCAGCAGTGCGTCTGGCCACCCGGCAACACGCCTTGCAGCAACTGCTGGTGTTGCTGAACCAACACAGCGGTTGATGACTTCACAGCCCGGGTCAGGTCCGAGAGCGTTCGTTCACAGCGGGTTTGTCTGACCGCCTGCTGTTGTGTGGCTTTTGGCCACCTCCACCCCCAAACTCGCCAAACGCTTGCTCAGGCGCAGCACTTGTTTATCCTTGCTGAGCAGCAAGGCCCGGTGGGCCACGGCCAGGTCAATGAACTTTTGGTCGTCCTCGTCTTTGCATACAAAAAGCGCTTTTGGGGCGACATCTTGCAAATGCGCCAGCGTGTCGAAATGCGCCAACACCGCTTGGGCAGTCACACCGTCACGTTCGCGGCGCTGAACAATGTGCGGATAGTCCAGCACCCGCAGCAGCTCTTCACGCATGGGTGGTGTGGCCAGCCAGCGCAGCTGACCGGCTTGCAAGGCTTGCCACAAAGGGGGCGTGGCCGGGTCTTGGTAAACCCACAGATCCAGCACGATGTTGGTGTCGATCACCACGAGGCCGGCATGGACCGTCATGGTTTGCGGGCCGAGCCTGCCATCAAGTCAAAACGAAACATCCGGCATTCGATCGGTCCGTTCCACATCGGCACCCGGCGCGATTCCTTCAAGCGCATCCGGCTGGGCAATTTCAAATCGGGGGTCAACACCCAGGCCCGCCAGCCAGCGTAATGTTTCTTCCAATGGCTGGCCAGCTGGCTGAAAAACTCTCCGCCATCTTCCACCTGCCCGACCTCGCGCCCACTGCGGGCGATGCTGGCCGCACCGGCCACGCCAGCGGCTTCGATGCGCTCACCATAGGGCGGGTTGACCAACATGATGCCGGGCAGATCGGTGGGCGGCATGCGCTGCAAAGCGTCGCCGCCACGCAGGTTCAGCGCCTTGGCCACACCCGCGCGTTCGGCGTTGCGCTGCGCGAAATCAACCATTCGAAAGGCCACATCGCTGCCGTGCACCACGGCACGCGGCGGGCATTGCTGCGCCCGTGCCTCGTCTTGCAGTTGCCGCCAGACATGGGCGTCGTGCATGCGCAAATGCTCGAACCCAAAACGGCGCTGCAAACCAGGTGCGATGCGACAAGCGATTTGCGCCGCCTCGATGGCGATGGTGCCGCTGCCGCAACACGGGTCGTACAAAGACAGGCCTTGCTCGACACCCGCCACCGAGGGGGCGGCAGGCGGTGTCTCACCCGGGGCGGTGAGCTGCGGCATGCTCCAGCCGCTGGCGGCCAGCATGGCCGCGGCCAGGGTTTCTTTCAGTGGTGCGTCGCCCTTGTCCGTGCGCCAGCCGCGCTTGAACAAGGGGTCGCCGCTGGTGTCGAGGTAGATGCTGGCGGATTTTTCGCTCAGGTGCAGGTGTACCCGCACATGGGGGTGCTGGGTATCGACGTCGGGACGCACGCCTGCTTTCTCGCGGAACCGATCGGCGACCGCGTCCTTGACCCGCAAAGCAGCGAAGTTCAGGCTTTTCAAGGGGCTGTGCTGCGCGGTGAAGTCAACGCGAAACGTTTGCTTGGGCGTGAACCAGATTTCCCAGGCCACAGTGCTGGCAGCGTTGTAAATGTCATCTTCATTGACATAGGGCTGGTGCGCCAACTGGATCAGCACCCGCATACCCAAACGGCTGTGCAAATTCAGCTGTATGGCGGCGCGCCAAGAACCCTGCAGTTGCACCCCCCCGCGCAAGGTTTGCAGGTCTCGCGGCGGCAACCCGGTGATCTGGGCGACTTCATGCGCCAAAAAACTCTCCACCCCTGCAGCGCAGGGAACAAACAAGGTCAGGGCGTTCACAGGGCTTTACGCAGGTTGGTGGACGCGATGCGCAAGGCTTCGCGGTACTTGGCAACGGTGCGCCGGGCGCAGTCAATGCCTTGCTCTTTGAGCATGTCCGAGAGCTGGTTGTCCGACAGCGGCTTTTTCGGGTTTTCGCTGGCGATGAGTTGTTTGATCAAGGCGCGCACCGCGGTGCTCGAGGCGTTGTTGCCGCTGTCGGTACCCAGCCCGGAGCCAAAGAAAAACTTCAGCTCAAAGGTGCCGTATGGCGTGTGCATGTATTTGGCGGTGGTCACCCGGCTGATGGTGGACTCGTGCAGGCCAAGCTCCTCGGCGATTTCGCGCAGCACCATCGGTTTCATGGCCAATTCACCATGGATAAAGAAGCTCTTTTGCCGCTGAGTGATGGCATTGCTCACCCGCAAGATGGTGTCAAAGCGTTGTTGGATGTTTTTGATCATCCAGCGCGCCTCCTGCAAACGCTGCTGCAAGCCAGCGTGGCTGTCGCCCTTGCCGCCTTTCAAGGCGTTGGCGTAGATGTCGTTGACCCGCAAGCGCGGCATGACCTCGGGATTGAGCATGGCGCGAAACTGCGGCAAACCTTGCTTGTCCACCCCGTGGGGCAAGATCAAGACATCAGGCACCACCAGGTTGCGCTCGACATCAATGAAGCGCCTGCCTGGCTTGGGTTCGAGCCTGGCAATCAAAGCGATGGCCAACTTGACCAGGGCTTCGCTTTCGCTGACAGCCACAGCCAAGCGTTTGACATCACGCTTGGCCAGCATCTCCAGCGGTTGCTTGCAGATCGCCAAGGCACAGGCGCGCAACTCGGCGCGTTCTTCGGTATCAGCGGGGATGGCTTGCAGTTGCAAGCGCAAACATTCGCCCAAGTCACGCGCGCCGACACCCGAGGGCTCGAAGCTTTGCAATAAACCCAGCGCAACTTGAAAGCGGTGCACCAGCTCTTCGCATTGCTCGAGATCCTCACCGGCCAAACTCTCAGCCAAGGCTTGAAAGCTGTCTTCGAGGTAACCGTCGTCGTTGAGTGACTCGATCAGAAAACGCAGGGCAGCGCGGTCGGTGTCATCCAAGCGCAGCGACAGGGCTTGGCGGTGCAAAAAAGCGGTCAGCGATTCTTGGTTGCGCGCCAGTTCTGTGGCTTGCGCTTTATCGTCATCGTTGTTGTTTCGTGCGGGTGCGTCCCCTCCCCACTCGCTGTCGTCCAGAGAAAAATCAACGCTGCCGTCCCCATCCCAACTCTCGGCCACGCCTTCGGCATCCAAGGGCGTAGCCGCTTCGCTGGCGGTCTCGACACGTACCTCGCTGATGCGGTCCATCGGCCCGTCCCAGCTCTCGGGCTCGGCATCCGAGCTGGCGGCCTGGGTGTTTTCCTGGTCCAGGCCAAAGTCTTCGCGTGGAGCGAGGTCTTCCATTTCCTTTTCCAGAAACGGGTTGTCATCCAACATTTGGTCGATTTCTTGGCTCAACTCCAAAGTGGAGAGCTGCAGCAATCGGATCGATTGTTGCAACTGAGGCGTCAGTGCCAGGTGTTGTGAGACACGCAGTGAGAGGCCTTGCTTCATGGCAACCCCCTCTACATTCGGAAGTTTTCGCCGAGGTACACCCGGCGCACCTCAGGGTTGGCCACAATGGAATGGGGCGTGCCTTCGGCCAACACCCGCCCTTCACTGATGATGCTGGCATGGTCACAAATACCCAAGGTTTCGCGCACGTTGTGGTCGGTGATCAAGACACCAATGCCTTTGCCTTTCAAAAAACCGATGATCCGCTGAATCTCCAAGACCGCAATCGGGTCAATGCCGGCAAAGGGTTCGTCCAGCAAGATGTACCGCGGTTGGGTGGCCAAGGCACGGGCGATCTCCACCCTTCGCCGCTCGCCACCCGACAAAGACGGTGCGGTCGAATCGCGCAAATGCTCGATGCGCAACTCCAGCAACAGATCGGTCAAACGCGCCTCGATCACCGGCTTGGCCAGCGGTTTGCCGGCATGGTCTTGTTGCAACTCCAACACCGCGCGCACGTTCTCAGCCACATTGAGCTTGCGAAAAATCGAGGCTTCTTGCGGCAAATAGCCCAAGCCCATGCGGGCCCGGCGGTGAATCGGCAGGTGTTCGGCGGGTATGCCATCGATCGTGATCGTCCCGCCGTCGGCCCGGACCAATCCAACGATCATGTAGAAGGAGGTTGTTTTGCCCGCGCCATTGGGGCCGAGCAAACCGACCACTTCACCCTTGCCCACTGAAATACTGACGTCTTGCACCACCTGTCTGCCGGTGTAGGACTTTTGTAAATGCTGCGCCACCAACCGGTCTGACGCAGCCTGGGGCGAGCTCACTTGGCGGCCCCGTCGTTGTTGCGCGGTGTCAACACCGCCCGCACCCGACCGGTGGGGCTGCCTGCGACAGAGGGCGTGCCAGTGAGTTGGCCATCCACCGTGAATTGATCGGTGAGGTTTTCATAAACAATGCGCTGACCCGACATTTGGTCGCTCAAGACCGTGCCTCGGTAGCGGCGAAAGTCAGCGCTTTTGAGCAACACCACTCGGTCAGCCTTGCTGTCGTAGTCGATTTGCTCGCTCTCACCTTCGATCCACTCTTCAACCGCTTCGCGTTTTTGGCGAAAAAAAGCACGCTGGCCTTTCTCGGCTGTGAGAACGCCGTACTGGTAACCCTCTGGGTCTTGCCTGACTTCGAGGCGGCTGCCACGCAAAGTGATGGTGCCCTTGGTGGCCACCACCCGGCCAATGAACACGCTGATTTGCTTGAGCTCGTCATGGTCCAGCTTGTCCGCTTCGATGTTCATCGGTTTGTTGCGGTCGGCTTGCTCTGCCAAAGCCGACACGGGCCAGGCCATCAAGATGGCCAACAGGGAGAGAACGATCGAATTTTTCAAGGCACGGAAATTGCTGTAACAAGGAATGCCCGCATTGTAGGGGCATTGCTTGCGCAAATATCAACGGCCCTTGCGAATTTCCGCGGTCAGAAAGTCGGTGATTTGCAAGGCGCGCAACATATTGCCAGCCAAAGTGCCATCAACGTAATAGCGGCCACCGATGCCCAGGGCTGGCACGCCTTCGACCTTGAACTGCTCCTGCAATTTCGCGGCTTGTCGGGCTTTGCCAATGACCGAAAAAGAGTTGTAGAGGTCGGTGAATTGTTTGGCGGGGATGCCGTTTTTTTCAGCCCACACCAGCAAGGCATCGAGTTTGGTCAGGTTTTGACGCTCTACATGGATGGCGGCAAACATCTTGACGTGCAGCTCCTCGACCTTTCCCAGGGCCTCGAGCACATAGTAGGCGCGTTGCTGGGGCTCAAATTCGTCACGGAAACGCACAGGCACCCGCTTGAGGGTCACATCCTTGGGCAGTTTTTTGCTCCACTCGCTCAGCGCTGGCTCAAACGTGTTGCAGTGCGGACAGTTGTACCAAAAGAACTCCAACACCTCGATTTTCCCCTTGTCCACCTCGGTGGGTACCCGGCTCTTCAAAGACAGGTAGTGGGTGCCTTCCTTGAAGTCGGGGGTCTGTGCTTGGGCAGGCAACAGGGCCAAGGGACTCAATGCGCTCAAGCTGAGGACGGAGAATGCACGGCGTTTCATGGTTTGGTCTTTCTCGATTAACGTTGGACACGAATCAAAGCTGATTCGAATTTGGTGCTTTTGAGCTTGGTCTGAATCTGCTCGGCTTCGGATTTAAGGTCAAAAGGTCCCAACCGCACCCTATAGACCATTTTGCCCGCTTGATCGCGCTCTGAAATTTTAGGGTCATAACCGATCAAAGCGAGTTTGGCGCGCTGCCCCTCGGCATCTTCTGTCAGGTGGAATGCGCCAACTTGAATGAAATACTGAAACTCATCGCCGCGGGCTTTGCTGGCGGCCAAGTCGCCCAACGGGTCTTCGCCCATGCTTGCAGGCTCAGGCGCAGGGGGTGGCACCACCAATTTGCCAGGGGCTGGCTGGTCTGGTTTTAACGGCGCATTGGCAGCAGGGTTTTTGCCATACAGCGGTGCGTTCGGGTCCCAATCTTTGTTTTTCTTTTCCTCGGCGGCATCTTCTTCGGCGCTGCGGCTCAAGCCTTTGTCCAAGAACGGGATCGGCACCTTGGTGACGTAAATCGCCACCACCAAAGCCAAGGTCAGTCCGACCAACAAGCCCAAGATGAAACCGACCAATGTGTTGCCGCGTTGCGCGCCAAAGCCTGCCATGCTTGTTCCTTTACATACTCTGCGGAGCCGACACACCCAAGACCGTCAAACCGTTTCGCAACACCTGGGCGGTGGCTGCGATCAAGGCCACGCGGGCCTCTTTCAGCGCATGTTCGTCCACCAAGATGCGTTCCGCATCGTAATAGCTGTGGTAGGTGGCCGCCAGGTCACGCAGGTAAAAAGTCAGGTCATGTGGGGCCAAGTCGTGGCAAGCCTGGGTCAGCATCTGAGGAAATTTGGCCAGTTGCAGCATCAGGCTTTGCGCGGAAGGGCTGTCCAGGGGCGTGAGGTTGGTCGCGTTCAGGGTGTCCAAGGCCTGCCCACTTTGGTCCTGCCAGGTTTTCAAGATGGAGCAAATCCGGGCGTGGGCATACTGCACATAGTAGACCGGGTTTTCATTGTTTTTGGCCAAGGCCAAATCCACATCGAACACATACTCGGTGTCGGGCTTGCGACTGAGCAGGAAAAACCGCACTGCGTCCTTGCTGGTCCACTCGATCAGGTCACGCAAAGTCACATA
>CAMCES010000037.1 GCA_945873925.1 Bordetella parapertussis | reverse complement strand
ATCGCCCGCACCATCGAGTCCTCACCGCGCACCAAGTTCAGGTCCTGCTCGGCCAGCATCTGGTCAAAGCTGGGGTGGGCAAGGTAGGGCAGTTCTTCCAGGGTGAAACGGGGCGGCGCTGGCCACGCCAGCAGGGCTTGGCGAACAGCGGCGGTGGCGCGGCCTGCGGTCACACGCAAATGCACGGGGGTGGTTTGGTGGTCGAGTTGCGAAAGCCACCGCCCCAAGCTGGCGGGCTCATAGCAAAACAGGCTGATGTTGAGTGGGTCGTTGGGCATGCGGGATGGATGCGTGCTTGAAGGGCGGTGTGGTGGGGCCATGCCACTGCGCCCATCCGGCCCAGGCCCCAAAACACCGCCACTTTGCGGGCTCAAGCCGGGGTAAAAAAACCACTTGGTCAAGCCCTTGGCGGGACCGCTCATGAGGGGCGAAGGCAGGCCATGGTTGCGCAGTGCTGATGTTTCAGCGCTGAAATATTCCAGGTTGATCCACGCGGGCGTTGGCGTGGCTTGGGCCATGGCGGCTTGAAAACCCAAGGGCAGCTCGCAGCCAAACGCCGCGATCACCACCTGGGGCAAGGCGTTGGAATCACATGCGGTGGCTTCTGCGGGCCAAGCCAACACCGTCACTCCCGCACAACCCACTGGTGCCATCCATGACAGGGCGCTGGCGTCATCGACATACAGCGTCACCCGCTTGCCGCGCTCGGCCAATTGCGAGGCCAAGCGCCAACACACGCCCAGGTCCCCGTGGTTGTCCACCACGCGACAGAAAACCGCCCAATGCGTTTGCGAAACCTGACCTGTCAATCTGTACTTTCTTGATGTATTTCAACAGCTTGCAAGCTTACGGGATCGGCGTCCCGCGTTTTGACCAGACCATGGCAAGCCCTCTGGGCAGGCTCAAGCGTCTACACTTTGCCGTTCAAACCAACGGATACCTTGAGGAAGACCCATGCCCCAACTCAGTCAGCGTGCCCAAAGCCTGGGCACTGAAAACGCGTTTGTGGTGCTCGCCGAGGTCAACAAGCTGATCCGAGAAGGCCAAGACATCATTTCCTTTTGCATCGGGCAGCCGGACTTTCACACGCCTCAAAACATCCAAGAAGCAGGCATCAAGGCGATTCAAACGGGCAAGCACGGCTACACCCCTTCGGCGGGCATTCCTGAATTGCGTCAAGCTGCAGCCGACTATTTCACCCGCACCCGTGGCGTGAAAGTCGACGCCGACGATGTGGTCGTGGGCGCAGGAGCCAAGCCGTTCATTGGTTACACCATCCAGTCGGTGACCGACTTTGGCGCGGGCGACGAGGTGATTTACCCTGTGCCAGGCTTTCCGATTTACGAGTCGCAAATCAAGGCCAATGGTGCGGTCGGTGTGCCCATCTATTTGCGCGAATCGCGCAACTTCAGCTTTGACCCGCAAGACTTGGCCGACAAAATCACGCCACGCACCAAGCTCTTGATTCTCAATTCACCGCAAAACCCCACGGGCGGTATCTTGACCAGCCAAGACCTGGAAGCGATTGCCGAGATTTTGCGCAAGCACCCGCAAGTGTGGGTGTTTGCCGATGAGATTTACGGACAGCTGGTGTATGACGGTGAGTTCAAGTCCATCGCGGCATTGCCTGGCATGCAAGCGCGCACCATCTTGTCCGATGGTTGCTCCAAAACCTGGGCCATGACCGGCTGGCGTTTGGGTTTCACGGCCAACAAACAACTCGCACCGTATTTCACCAACTGGATCACCAACACCGAGTCCTGCGCCTCGCACATCACCCAGTGGGCAGGGGTGGAGGCCTTGAATGGCCCGCAAGACGATGCCCAGCATATGAAAGCGGTGTTTTTGAGCCGGCGCAATTTGATGGTGGGACTGCTCAACCAAGTGCCGGGTGTCAGCTGCCAAAGCACGGGTGGTGCGTTTTACGCTTGGCCCAACGTCACCGAAGCCTGTCGCATGACAGGCTGTGCCGACTCAGAGGTGCTGCGCAAACGCTTGTTGCTCGAAGCTGGTGTGGCGGTGTTGGCCGACATCCACTTTGGCCCGCGTGTGCCCGGTGACGGACAACACATCCGCTTCAGCTACGCCGCGTCCGATGAGGCGATCAAGGCGGGGATTGCCCGCATGGCCGAGTTCATTCAGAAAAACACGGTTTAAGCAAACACAGGCAGGGTGTCGAACTGGCCATTGAGCAAGCCCTGGCTGTTCGCGCCCATCCAGTTCTCCATCACGCTGGCGTAGACCCGGCGGAAGTCTGTGGTGTGCAGCACATTGCCCTCGGCGTTCAAGTTGTTCAGGCTGGGCGCTTGGCCGTGGTGGCCACCTTTGACACCTTGCCCCACCAAATACACATGGTTGGCCGTGCCGTGGTCGGTCCCCAAGCTGGTGTTCTCCGCGGCGCGGCGACCAAACTCGGAATACACCATCACCACCACGTCTTTGTCGCGGCCAATGCGCTTCATGTCTTGCATGAAGCCACTGACGCCATCGGACACATAGGTGAGCAAGCGCTGGTGCAACTCGGCTTGGTGCACATGGGTGTCAAACGCGTTGTGTCGGTAAGCGGTGTGGTAGATGCGGGTGGGGAGTTTGGCGTTGATCATGGAGGCCACCTTGGGCAGGTCCATGGGCAAGATGCCATAGTCCACTGGCGTTGTGTAGTTGCGCCAAGCAGAGCGCACTTGTTCGGAGGCTTGTCTTGCGCTTTGCGCCACGTCTTCCAAAAATTGTTGCGACGCATTGCCGCTTGCCTGCGTATGGAGCTGGTGGTCGATCAAGGGACGGCTTTGAAACAACCCTTTGCGACCAAAACGTTCAGGATCGTCAAACACCACTGGCACATGCTTGGCTGCACGCACCGCCAAGGATTGACGCTCGTCGATGTTGACCAAAAAATGGGGTGTCAATTGCGGGTCGATCGCATCGGCCAAACGCCCCAGCCAACCATAGGGCTCACCGCCATTGGGAACGCCCGTGTGCCAGTAGGCCGCCGAGGTGAAGTGCGAATACGAGGGGTTGTCATAGCCGCAGCCATGCACCACCGCCATTTGCCCCTCCTTGAACAAGCGCTCAAAGCCCGCCATGCCGGGGTTGAAGCCGTATTGGTCGTCCACCTTGCGAAGGCGATTGGCGCGGATGCCGAGCTTAGGCCGCAAGCGGTAGTAAGTGTCATCCGCATAGGGCACCAAGGTGTTGAAGCCGTCGTTTGCCCCGGTGAGCTCCACCACCACCAAGATGCGGTTGGGGTTGGCGGCCAAGGCTTGTTGGCCCATGGGCCAGACACTGCCCATCCCGATGCCTGCCAAGCCTTGCAAAAACTGTCTTCTGTGAGTGGATGGGTGGTTCATGGCTTATCCCAATTGGTAGGCTGGCAGCGAGAGGATGACGTGCAGCGCGTTGCGCAAGGCGTCCTCCATGTAGCTGTCGGCGGCACGCAGGTCGGTGGTGCCCAAGTCTTGCGCCAACATGGCGGCGATCTTGGCCTGCACATCGGCGGGCACGCGCACCGACAAAAAGCGTTGCACCAAATGCGCCACCGCTTGGTCGGTGGTGGCGCAACGGGCTTGGCGCAGCAGGTGTGACACGTTCAGTTGTGCGGTGGCTCGCTCGATCGGTTTGACTTTTTCAATCGCTTTGCGCCAAGCGTGGTAACTGGCCAAGCGGGTGTTGAAGTCTTCATCGCGGTCGCCTTGGTTGGACATGGACATCTCGCCCATGTTTTTGCCCTCGGGCTTGGTGGCGGTGGTCACGTCTTGGCCTTGCGCCAGTTTGTCAGCCACGGGGTTGATTTGGTAGAGGCCATTGGGCACGCGGTCGTTGGCCACAAAGTCGATCGGGGGATACACCGTGTCGTAAATCACATTGCCACGCGCCAACAACAAGCCGGGGGTGATCCAACTGCGCCCATGCGCCCAGCCCGCCACGTTGGGTGGGTAAAACAGTTTTTGACCCAGCAACTCAGACTGTTCGTTGAAGTCAGGAATGCCAGGCACGGCCTTGATCTCCATTTTTTTGTAGGTCGACACCAAGAGTTCCACCGGTGGTTTGATGCGGGTGGCCACCGATGCAGGGCTGTAAAAGTCTTGAGAAAGCATCACGGTGGCCATGAAGTCACCGATGTTGTATTGGCTGTCGCGCAGCAACTTGCCCAAGCGTTGTTGGTAAGCAGGTGACAGGTCTTCACGCACAAAGTATCGGTAGAGCTTGCCCGCCAAAAATTCGGCGGTCACTGGTTGGGCCAGCAAAATGTCAATCACTTGCTCGCCATGGAACCGCCCGGTTTGGTTCAAAACGGTTTTCATGCCGTCGTCGTGCTGATCGGGGTTGACCACAAACCGCAGGCCTTGGTAATTCCAACCAGTGAAGGCGCGGGCGGCCTCCTGGATGTCTTTCTCGCTGTAGTTGCCCACCCCCATGGTGAACAACTCCATGATTTCACGCGCAAAGTTTTCATTTGGCGCACCCTTGAGGTTGGCGCCCGCATCCAAAAACGCCAGCATCGCCGGGTCTTTGGCCACGGCCACCATCAAGCGGCGGAATTCCCCGGTGGCGTGTTGGCGCAGCAGTTCGTTTTGCACATGGAGTTTGCGAAAGTCACGCACCTTTTCTTCGGTGGTGGCAAAGTGGCCATGCCAAAACAAAGTCATTTTTTCTTGGAAAGGGCGCTGACTGGTGAGCATGCGGTTGGCCCACCAATAGCCCAAGCGGTGTGTTTCCAGGCGAGACGCACGCAACCAATACAGGTAGCGGTCAGCCACTTGTTGCACCCGGCGGTTGCCCTCGGGTTTGACTTTCACGCCCAGGGCCTCGCCCGTGGCTTTGGCCAGATCGGTGGCGGCAGGGCGTGAAGCAGCGAACGGCTCCAAACCCTCGTCGTGGGCACCTGAGGCTTCAAAGGGCACATGGCGGTCAGGGATGCTTTGGTAGCGGACCAAACTCGCCACCGCTTGTGAGGGCGTCATCTTGGCCAAGCGGTCAATGTCTTGCGGCGTGCCGCCAAAGCCTGCACGTTCGAGCAAGTGCATTGCACGCTCACGGTTCCAGTCGCTGCTGGAGAGGGCTTGCAGCTTGTGGGTCCAGGGGTGGGGCGTTTCGTTGGCGCGGACGGGTGAGGTCAATGCCATCAAGGCAGCACCGAGGGTGGCCATGGTCAAATGCAGCAATGTCCTCATATCCAAAATCTTAACCCCCATACCCCCTGGAGTTCTCATGAAATTCGCTAGCAAAGCCCTGTTGGTTGTCGCCTGTGTGATCGGTGCTGCCACGGTCTTGTTGGCTGCTTTTGTGGCCCACATGGCGGAGTCTCTCAACCCGGCTGCGCTGCGCTCGGTGCAGTCGGCGATGCAGATGCAGCAGTTCCATGTCTTGGCCTTGTTGGTGGTTAGCGCCATCGCTGTGCTGCACACGCCCAGTAAAACCTTGTTGGCGGCTGGCGTGTTGATTCTGTTGGGTTTGCTGATGTTCAGCTTGAACATCCTTGCCTGGCAACTGGCAGGCGTGGGCAGTTTCAAATCAGTCATACCCTATGGCGGCATGGCTTTCGTGGCAGGTTGGTTGTCTTTGGCCGTGTGGGCATGGCGACTCAAGCACTGACTGTCTGTATTGCCGTCGGTGCTGCTTGTCCTGGCAGAAATCGTTCGTGCGCTCAAGCATTCAAGTCTGTGCCACGCGTTTCGGGTAAATAAAAGTAGGCCACCACCCAAGCCACCAGCAACAGCGAAGTGGGGTAGAGCAAGCCATGCATCGCCACACCGGTTTGACCCGAGATCAGGCTCACCATGTAGGGGGTCAACCCGCCGATCCAACCGGCTGCCAGGTTGTGCGGCAAGCCGACCGCGGTGTAGCGGGTGCGGGCGGGAAACAACTCCGAGAGCAAAGCGGTTTGCGGGCCCGTGACCAAGGCGACCGCCACCACCAAAACCAACATAAGTGCGAATGCCAAGGGCCACTGTGAGGCGGTCATCTGCAGACCGGCATACACCGGCATGATGGCCAGCACACCCAACATCAAGCCAGACAACACCACTGGGCGCCTGCCCCAGCGGTCGGACAGGGCGCCTGCGATGTAGGTGAGGGGGAACAAACACAGCGTGACTGCCACGCTCAAGACACCCACGGTGACCGGGTCCATGTGCACCACGGTTTTCAAAAACACGCCTGTGTAGACCTGTGAGCTGAAAAACAGCACGCCACCGCCTGCTGACACCGAGAAAAACAGCAGCATCATGCGCCCCAAGGTGTGTTTGTCGCTCAGGCATTCTTTGAGTGGGCTGCGGCTGGTTCGTTGGCTTGTTTGCAATTGGTCAAACACCGGTGACTCCAGCAGGGCCAAGCGGGTTTTCAAACTGATCACCAACAACAACGCAGAGAGCAAAAACGGCACACGCCAGCCCCAGGCCATGAACTCTTCGGGGCTGAGCCAAGCTTGCAGCAAGAGTATTTGCGCTGTGGAGGCCAAAATGCCCAAGCCGCCCATCCACTGCAACACGCTGGTGGAGGCGCCCCGGGTGGCCACGGGTGCATGCTCTGCCAGATACACATTGGCGCCGCCAATCTCGCCGCCCATCGCCAAGCCTTGGACCACGCGCAGTGTCAACAAGGCGCCAGTGGCCCACCAACCTGCTTGGGCATGGGTCGGCAACACACCCACCAAAAACGTGGCCACGCCCATCACCGCGATCGTGGTGATGAACACCTGTCGCCTGCCGAAGCGGTCGCCGAAGGACCCAAAGACAGCCGCGCCCAAGGGTCGCACTACCATGCCCATGCCAAAGGCCGCCAAGCTGTAGAGCAAACCGGCAACCGGGTCATCCGCCGGAAAGAACAACACCGCAAAGTGCACAGCCAGGGTAGCGAAGGTCAGGAAGTCGTACCACTCGATGAAGGTGCCAAAGCAAGACGCCAGGGCGATGCGGTTGTAGTTGTCTGATGAAGCCATGGGTGGATTTTGACCTGGATGCTGGTTAACGCTAGCCCGCTGGCTTGACCTGAGGTTGTAACCTCTTTGCTTGAAGATCAGACCAGCCGTTCAGCAGCCCACCACATGACCCACGCCCAAGCCATTGTTTTTGACGCCCCTCAAACCTTGTCGGTGCAAACCTTGGAGGTGAAAGCCTTTGAGGCACAAGACATTGAGGTGGCGGTGGCTTTCAGCGGTATCAGCACCGGTACCGAGCGTTTGTTGTGGGACGGCAGCATGCCGCCGTTTCCGGGTCTGGGCTACCCCTTGGTGCCGGGCTATGAAACCGTCGGTCAGGTGGTCAAGGTCAACGAGGGCTCTTCCGTGCGGGTGGGTGACCATGTGTTTGTGCCAGGCTCCTACACCTTTCAAGGGGTGCGCAATATTTTTGGCGGTGCCGGCTCGCGCATGATCGTGCCGCACGAGCGCGTGGTCAAAGTGCATCCCGACCTCGGTCCTCAAGCGGTGTTGCTGGCCTTGGCAGCCACTGGTTACCACACGATTGCCTTGGGGGGTGCGCGTCCCAACCCGGTGTTCCCCGATTTGATCGTGGGCCATGGTGTCATGGGCCGACTGCTCGCCCGCATTTGTTTGGCCATGGGCCAACCCGCACCCACCGTCTGGGAAACCCAGGCCTTGCGTCAGTCGGGTGCGCATGGTTACCCGGTGGTTCACCCCTCAGACGACGACCGCAAAGACTACCAAGCGATTTACGACGTGAGTGGCGACGCCAGCATCCTCAACAGCCTGATCATGCGCTTGGCCCCGGGTGGCGAGGTGGTGTTGGCCGGGTTTTACAAGCAAGACATTGGCTTTGCTTTCGCCCCGGCTTTCATGCGCGAAGCCCAGATTCGCGTGGCCGCCCAATGGAAAAAGCACGACCTGCAAGCGGTCACCGCTTTGGTCGAGCGCGGGGCGCTGTCACTCGACGGTTTGATCACCCACACCTATGGCGTGGCACAAGCCTACGAGGCCTACAAGGTTGCCTTTGGTGAGCCACAATGCCTGAAAATGATGATCAACTGGCAGACTTGAGCAAGCACCCATGCAAACCACACCTCCCCAAAGCTTCGAAGATTTCACCGCCATCTCCATGGACGAGGGCTTTGACGAGGTCCTGGTGCGCGAATGGACCCCCTCATTGGTGATTGACACCCACACCCATCCGTTTGATGTCAGCGCCTGGGTCGTGCGCGGTGAGTTCAAACTCACCTTGGGCGACAAGGAAATCCACCTCAAAGCCGGTGACCCGTTCCGCTTGGCCCGCGACATCCCCCATGCAGAACACTATGGCCCAGAAGGTGCCACGGTGTGGGTGGCCAGGGCTAACCCCTGACAGCGCCCATCAAACTCTCCACCCGGCCTCAGACACATCGAAGCTGGGCTTGGGCATCTGCAGGTTCATTTTTTCAAGCGTTTCCACCAGCAACTCGGCCAAAAAATAATCCCGGTAAGGCTTGTCGCAGCCAAGGGATCACCCAACAGAAAGGACATGCCCATGCCAAGCTCAGTGGCCCCGCTGGTTCAACAACTTTTGCCTGCCTGGCAAGGCTTGCACACATTGCCCGCTTTGACAGATCAGCAACGCTTGCACAACCGCGCCCAAGGCTACCAAGCCCAACACGCGCTGTGGCAAGCCTGCCAAGAGCCCAGTGATGGCTGGAAGATCGCTGCCACCAGCCTGGCAGGTCAAAAACACATTGGTGTGAGCGGCCCTTTGGCAGGTCGTTTATTGCCATCGCGTCGCTTGGCCCCAGGGGCTTGGCTGTCTTTGCGAGGCAACGTGATGCGTGTGATGGAAGCCGAGTTTGCATTTCGGCTCGGGACGGATCTGAGCCAAGACAAAGACTGGTCGATGAGCGAGGTGATGGCTTGCGTCCAAGCCTTGCATTTGGCGATTGAAATACCCAACTCCCGCTACAGCGGCTTCGAGCATGTCGGGGAGGCCTGTTTGATTGCCGACTTTGCTTGCGCAGGCCACGTGGTCATGGGTCCGGAGGTAACCACGGCTTGGCGCGACAAAGACTTGAGTCGGCATGAAGTACAGGTGTACCGAGGCAACAGCCTGGCAGGCCAAGGCGTGGGTGCCAACGTGCTGGGCGACCCGCGCATCGCATTGACCTGGCTGGCCAATGAACTGCTGGCCAACGGCATGCACTTGAAGCAAGGGGATTGGGTCATCACAGGCACCTGCGTGGTGCCTGTGGTGGTCAGCGAGGGAGACGCGATGTGTGCCGACTTCGGCGACCTGGGCCAACTGTCGGTTCAGTTCACGGCTTAGGCGGACAAGCCTAGTTGAGCATCATGGCCAAGGCCGAGCCGCTTGGGTCCTAGGGTTTCCCTTCGAGTGAAAAACAGGTGATAAAGTAGTTCTCATAATTCGGCAAAACGCGTATCACAAAAGGCAATTCCAGCACCATCATGCAAGAAATTCAGGTGATTTTGAGTGGTGTTGCACAAGGCTGTATCTACGGCCTGATCGCTTTGGGCTTTGTGCTGATTTACAAGGCCACGGAAACCGTCAGTTTTGCCCAGGGTGAGTTGATGATGCTCGGTGCTTTTGCCGGCTTTGCCATGATCACTTATCTGCAATGGCCTTTTGTGGCGGTAGTGGTCGGCGCGATGTTGTTCATGGCTTGTCTGGGTTGGTTGATCGAGCGGGTGGTGATCAATCCGGTGCTGGGTCAACCGGCATTTGCCATCGTCATGCTGACGATTGGCATTGGTTATATCGCCCGTGGCCTGGTCACCATGATTCCGGACATCGGTACCGAAACCCATGCCTTGGACGTCCCTTACAAAGACTTGAGCTTCAACCTCGGTGGGGTGGTCTTGGGCGCCACTCAGTTGGTGGTGATTGGCAGCACCGCTGTCTTGTGTGGGCTGCTCTACCTGGTGTTCAAGCACACCCGTGTTGGCATTGCGATGCAAGCCACCTCACAAAACCAACTGGCTGCTTACTACATGGGCATCCCGGTGAAAAACCTCAACAGCATGGCATGGGCCTTGGCCGCCGCTGTGGCCGCGATCGCGGGTCTGCTGCTCGCGCCGATCACCTTTGTGCATGCCAACATGGGCTTCATCGGTTTGAAAGCCTTCCCCGCCGCGGTCGTCGGTGGCTTTGGCAGCTTGCCAGGCGCCATCGTCGGCGGCATCGTCATTGGCGTGGTTGAAGCCATGGCGGGTTTTTGGTTGCCCGAGGGTTTCAAGGACGTGGCTGCTTATGTGGTGGTTTTGCTGATGCTGGTCTTCAAGCCCAATGGCTTGTTTGGCGACAACCTGCGCAAAAAGGTCTGACCGATGCGTTTTATTTTCAAGACCAGCTACACCCAAGACATTGACCTGGCCAAGCACAGTGGCCATGTTTGGGCCTACAGCGTGTTGGTATTGCTCCTGTGTGCCGCGCCTTGGTTGGTCGAGGAATATTGGCTGGCGCAAATCACCTTTGTGCTGATTTACGGCATTGTGGGTTTGGGCCTGATGGTGCTGGCCGGCTTCACCGGTTTGTTCTCGATCGGGCATGCTGCTTTCATGGGCGTGGGTGCGTATGTGGCGGCGGTGCTGTCAGCACATGGGGTGGCTTTTCCCGTGGTGATCTTGGTTGCCGCTGGTTTGTCGGCTCTCGTCGGTGCAGTGGTCGGCTTGCCCGCTTTGCGGGTCAAGGGCATTTACCTGGGCATTGCCACCTTGTCTTTCGGCTTCATCGTCGAAGAGGGCCTGGCCCGCTGGGAAAGCGTCACCGGGGGCAATGCGGGCATGCATGTCAAAGCCATGACCTTGTGGGATTGGAAAGTCGACAGTGCTGAAAAGTTTTATGCGGTTTGCCTGGCGTTGGCCGTGATCAGCACCCTGGCGGTCCTCAATGTGTTGCGAAGCCCCACAGGCCGGGCTTTTGTGGCCATTCGGGATTCAGAAATTTCTGCCCAAAGCATGGGCATCCACCTGGCTTATTACAAAACCCTGTCCTTCATGTTGTCGGCTGCCTTGGCTGGCGTGGGTGGCGCTTTGTACGCCTACAAAATGCAGTTCATTTCGCCAGACCAGTTTGGCATCTTGCAATCTGTAGACCTGTTACTCATGATCGTGGTGGGTGGACTGGGTTCGGTGCACGGCGCGTTTTTGGGCTCGATTTTCCTGATCACCATGCCCCAGCTCATCACCTTGGGCAAAGACTGGTTGCCGCCTGCCATCGGCCAAGCCCCTGGCTTGCAAAGCGTGGTTTACGGCTTGGTGCTGATTGCCTTTGTCATGTTCGAGCCGCTGGGCTTGTCCGGCCGTTGGCTCAAGGTGCGTACCTGGTTTGAGCTGTTTCCCTTCTACCGCAAGGGCATGTTCAAGCGGCAAAAGAGTTTCCAAAAATCGGACCGACTCAAATGAACGACACCTTGCTCAGCGCCCACGATTTGACCGTTCGCTTTGGCGGCGTGTTGGCGGTCAACCGTGTCAGCTTTGAGGTCAAGCAAGGCGAGGTCTTCACCCTGATTGGCCCAAATGGCGCGGGCAAGACCACGGTGTTCAACCTGATCAGCCGCATCTACACCCCCACCACCGGGCACCTGTCGTTCTTGGGCCAGCGCCTGAGCGATGTGCCCGCCCACGCGGTGGCCTCGATGGGCATTGCCCGTACCTTCCAAAACATCGAGTTGTTTGAACATGCCACCGTGCTGCAAAACCTCTTGATCGGTCGCCATGTGCACAACCGCACCGGGTTTTGGCAGCACATGTTGTTTACCCCGGGAGTGCGTCAGGCCGAGCAAGCCACGCGACACAAGGTGGAGGAGGTGATCGACTTCCTGGATTTGCAACACTTCCGCGATACCTTGGTAGCCGGTCTGCCTTATGGCGTACGCAAGGTGGTCGAGTTGGCGCGGGCCTTGTGCACCGAGCCCAAACTCTTGCTGCTGGACGAACCCTCCTCGGGTCTGAATGTCGAGGAAACCGCCGACATGGCGTTTTGGATTCAAGACATTCAAAAAGACTTGGGCATCACGGTGCTGATGGTCGAGCACGACATGAGCCTGGTCTCCAAGGTCAGCGACCGGGTGCTGGCCATGAACCAAGGCGAGGTCTTGGCCATGGGCACGCCGGCTCAAGTGCAGTCCGACCCGAAAGTGGTTGAGGCATATTTGGGCGGCGGCTTTGACGCCACGGCCTTGCGGCGCCAAGCGGGAGCGCCTGCATGAGCGAAGTGTTGCTGCAACTCAACAATGTGGAAAGCGCCTATGGCCCAGTGCGAGCGATCCGAGGCGTCAGCCTGTCGGTGACCCGCGGACAAATCGCCACCATCTTGGGCTCCAACGGTGCGGGTAAAACCACGGTGCTCAAAACCATCTCCGGCATCATCGATCCGCGCAAGGGCTCGGTGGTCTTCAAAGGGGACAACATCACCGCCATGGACCCAGCGCAGATCGTGCAACGCGGCTTGGTGCAGGTGCCTGAGGGGCGTGAAGTCTTCCCCTTGCTGTCGGTCAAAGACAACCTGCTGATGGGGGCTTACACCCAGCCTGACAGGGATGCGGTGGCGCATGACATGGCGCTGGTGTTTGGCTACTTTCCCATTTTGAAAGAGCGTGCCTACCAAGACGCTGGACTGCTCTCGGGCGGTCAGCAACAGATGCTGTCGATTTCACGCGCCTTGATGAGCCGCCCTGAGATGATTTTGTTGGACGAACCCAGCTTGGGTTTGTCACCCAAGCTCACCCAAGAGATTTTTGAGATCGTGGTGCGCATCAACCGCCAGCGCGGCACCACCATTTTGTTGGTTGAGCAAAACGCCAACATGGCTTTGAACGTGGCTGACCATGGCTTTGTGCTCGAGTCTGGGCGCATCGTGATGGAAGACAGCTGCGAGCGGCTGCGTGAAAAGGACGACATCAAGGAGTTCTACCTGGGTCTCAAAGAAGCGGGTGCTCGCGATGAGCGGCGCTGGAAAAAGAAAAAGACCTGGAGGTGAACTGAGATGAGCCAACTTTGGAACGCCAGTCGATTGGCAGGCAACCCGAACACCGTGGTGCCAGGTGAGACCATGACCGAGGTGTTTTGGAACGCGGTCAGACAGCGCGGCCCGCGCTTGATGATGCGCGAGAAAAAACTCGGCATCTGGCGTGGCTGGACCTGGAACCAAAGCGCCGTGGCTGTGAGAGAAATCGCCATGGGTTTGGCGGCCAACGGTTTCCAGGTGGGTGAATGTGCGTCGATCTTGTCCAACACCCGTCTTGAATGGGTCTTGGCCGACTTGGCGGTGTTGAGCGCAGGGGGGGTGTCCAATGGCATTTACCCAACCGACGCCGCCTCTCAGGTTCAGTATTTGTGCGAGGACTCGTCCACCACGGTGCTGTTTGTGGAGGACGAGGAACAACTCGACAAGGCCTTGGTGGCCCGTGCCCAGTTGCCCTTGCTCAAGCTGATCGTGGTGATGGACATGGAGGGCCTGACCCGCTATGCCGACCCGATGGTGATCAGCCTGGACCAACTGCGATCGCAAGGCGCAGCGCATGATGCCGAGCAGCCCGGCGTGTTTGATCGCTTGCGCCAAAGCCGCCAACCCCAAGACCTGGCGATCTTGATTTACACCTCGGGCACCACGGGCAAGCCCAAGGGTGCGATGCACAGTCACGCGGCCTTGGTCTACACCATGCGCGGCTACAACCAAGTCATCTACCAAGACGAGACCGACGAACGCATGTTGTTTTTGCCGCTGTGCCATGTGGCCGAACGCATGGGCGGTCAGTACTTCTCGATCTACACCGGCACGGTTTTCAACTTTGTTGAAAACCCAGACACCGTGCCCGAGAACGTGCGTGAAATCGCACCGACCACCTTCACCGCCGTGCCCCGGGTGTGGGAGAAGTTTTATTCTGCGGTCACCATCGCGATCGCCGAGGCAGGGTCGTTTCAGCAATGGGCTTACCGGGTGTCCATCGGCATTGGTTACGCGGTCAGCGAAAGGGTACTGGCCAAGCAGACTGTGCCGCTGTGGCTCAAGGCGGCCTTTCATGTGGCCAATGGTCTGGCCCTCAACAATGTACGGCGCATGATGGGCGTGCAGCGTGCCCGCATCTTGGTCACGGGTGCCGCGCCCATCTCCCCCGACTTGGTCCGCTGGTACTTGGCGCTGGGTTTGCCCATGCTCGAGGTCTGGGGTCAAACCGAGTCCTGTGGCGCATCCACCGCCATGCCTGTCTCGCAAATCAAGCCCGGCAGCATTGGCGTGGCTTGTCCGTTCAACGAGGTCAAGGTCGACCCGCAAACCCAAGAGCTGTTGATCCGTGGGCCCAATGTGTTCATGGGCTACCTCAACCAACCTGAGAAAACCGCTGAAACCGTCGATATCGATGGTTGGCTTCACACCGGCGACGTGGGCAGCGTGGACGCGCAAGGGTTTTTCCGCATCACAGACCGGATGAAAGACATCATCATCACCGCAGGCGGGAAGAACATCACGCCGAGCGAGTGGGAAAACGAGTTGAAGTTCTCACCCTTTGTGACCGACGCGGTGGTGATCGGGGACCGCCGAGCCTACCTGAGTGTGATCATCATGATTGACCTGGAGAACATTGAAAAATTTGCCCAAGACCGGGATGTGCCGTTCTCCAACTACGCGAGCCTCACCCGCGCCCCCGAGGTGCAATCGCTGATCCAGGCCGAGATTGACAAGGTCAACAACAAGTTCGCTAGGGTCGAGCAAATCAAGCAGTTCCGTTTGCTCGACACACAGCTCACCGCTGAAGACGATGAACTCACCCCGACCATGAAACTCAAGCGCAAATTCGTTGAACAAAAATACAGCGAGCTGATTGAATCCATGTACCGCCACTGAACCACCCTCGAGGAGACTGCGATGAAATTGAAAATCACCCTGGCCTTGTTTGCGATGAGCGCGCTCAGTGCGTTTGCCCAGCAGCAAGGCGTGAGCAAGACCGAGATCACGATCGGCACCATCCAAGATTTGTCTGGGCCTTTGGCGGGCTACGGCAAAGCCGTGCGCAACGGCATGCAACTGCGCATCGATGAACTCAACGAGCAGGGCAGTGTGCACGGGCGCAAATTGCGCTTGATCACCGAGGACTCGGGTTACGACCCCAAACGCGCGGTACTGGCGGCCCAAAAGCTGGTCAACCAGGACAAGATCTTCATCATGGCCGGTCACATCGGCACCGCGCAAAACAACGCGGCCATGCCAGTGCAGTTTGAGAAAAACATCATCAACTTCCTGCCGGTGACCGCCGCCCGCGAGATGTACGAGCCTTTCAACCGCTTGAAGTACGCCATCTTTGCCACCTATTTCGACCAAATGCGCGCCGCCGTGCCTGCCATGGTGAAAGAGAAAAAAGTCAACAAGGTCTGCGCCATTCACCAAGACGATGAATTTGGTTTGGAGGTTTACCGGGGCGCCGAGGCAGGCCTTAAAACCATCGGTATGGAGGTTGTGGAAAAGACCACTTACAAGCGCGGCGCGACCGACTTTTCGTCACAAGTGGCCCGCATGAAATCGGCCGGCTGTGAAATGGTGGTGCTGGGCACGATCATCCGTGAGACCGTGGGCACGATCGCCGAGTCCCGCAAAACCGGCTTCAACCCGCTGTTCATTGGTTCGAGCGCAGCCTACACCGACCTGATCCACAAACTCGGTGGCAAGGCCATGGACGGGATGTACGCCACCATGACCGTGCCGCACCCCTATTTGGACGAGGCCTCCAAGCCCATTTCCTTTTGGGCCAACAAATACAAAACCAAGTTCAGTGAAGACCCCACCGTGTTTTCTGTGTATGGCTACCTGATCATCGACGCCTTCATCTTGGCTGCTCAAAAAACCGGACCGAATCTCACCACCGACAGTTTTGTGAAGGTGATGGACAACATGACCATCCCCACGGATTTCTTCGGCGGTCCCGAGGCCAAGTTTTCGCCGACCAAGCATTTGGGCTCCAACCGTTCACGCTTGGCGCAGATCCAAGATGGACGTTGGAAGGTGATCTCAGACTATTACAAACTTGACTAACAAACCCATTTGCCGGGATTTATTCACATGGTGAAACCCGGTATTTCACGAAAATACTGTCATAAAACGCTGTCACAAGTTGTTTTTCGTGGTTTTTTGTGTGTTTTATCTGGCTCATGCCGATATGATGGTCTTCCAATGATTCCTCTAAGAACTCATCATGAAGACCTTATTGATTTTGATCCTGATGCTGTACGGATTTCCGCTGTGGGCAGCTGACATCAGCAGTTGCACCTTGAGGAAAGATAAAGACCAGAAATACTTTTGCATGGCATCTTTTGCGGGCAGCGGTACTTTTTGCGACATGATCCTCAATGGGGAGTTAAAGCGCGATTGCACTTTCATGGTCATCCGCATCCAGCGCGAAAACTCTTACAAGATCAAGCCCTACACCAAGGAAGCGGTGACCGGCCAGTAAAGTCAGGCGGTTTCGAGAGTTTCCACCCGCCCATCGGCATGGCGGGCAAAACGCCCGGTCTCGCGAGGATGGACTGGGTCACTGGCGCCCCAGGGCCATCCCCCAAACTCGGTGCTTCTGTAATCGGCAAAGGCCTGGTGAATTTCCGCTTGGGTGTTCATCACAAACGGGCCATATTGCGCCACGGGCTCGCCAATCGGGCGGCCTTGCAACAGCAGCAACTCCAAAGTCTCCAAGCCTGTGTTGACCAACTGCAGGTTGTTTGACGCCTTGACCTCGAGCACATGGCGGGTGGG
>CAMCES010000036.1 GCA_945873925.1 Bordetella parapertussis | reverse complement strand
ATGTCAAAGAAAAACATTGGATCGAGTTTCGATGATTTTTTGCAAGAGGAATCCCTGCTTGAGTCCAGCACTGCTGTTGCCTTAAAAAGAGTTATTGCTTGGCAGATAGACCAAGAGATGAAAGCTCAGAAATTGACCAAAACTGAGCTTGCCAAACGCATGCACACAAGCCGCGCTGCCTTGAATAGATTGCTTGATGAAAACGATGCAAGCTTAACCCTAACCACTCTAGCCAGTGCCGCTGCAGCACTGGGTAAAAAAGTCAACTTACAACTTGCAGCTGCTTGACAGAAGAGCAGCATTTCTCCAGTTTATTTTTTCACTGTGAAGTTCGGGCACCAGCGAGGGAGTCGAACTTTTGAGATTTCAAAGTTCAGTGTCCGGTCATGGAGTCGTACTTTGAGCTTTTTCAGTTCGAGTCCCAGTTGTAGAGCCAAATAAATTTGTCAACCTAAACTTGATGACCCGCTAATTTGAACGGGTTCCAGCACAAGGTATGACAAGATTAAATTGGTTGGCAATTAGCTGGTTCCGCCATAAAATGTCAGGCTACAAGCACTCCGACGGAGAAATACGATGTTGCTGACAGCCGTAATTACTGAAGCCGAAGAAGGTGGATTCATTGCCCTGAACCCAGAAACGGGCACCACTACCCAAGGTGAAACCTATCAAGAAGCCATCCAGAATCTAAAAGAGGCGACTTCTTTATACCTTGATGAGTTCCCTATGAAGATTCACAGCCATCCGGTCATGACTACTTTTGAAGTTAGCCATGCCTAAATTTCCCGGGCTTTCTGGCGCGGAGATTGTTCGGGCTCTGGAAAAACTAGGCTTTGTTGTTGCGAGGCAGTCGGGAAGCCATATTGTGATGAGGCGTGATGGACAAGGTTGCGTCGTTCCAAATCACAAGGAAGTAAAAATTGGAACTGTCAACGGCATACTCCGTCAAGCAGGCGTCAGCGCGCAGGAGTTTGCAAAAGCGCTTTGATTCAGACCTGAAATCTGTCTGGACGTGATACAGGAATTCTTGAAAACAGCGTAATTGGTAATTGGGGTCAGATTCCAATTGTTTTGGCATTGAAGGCCCGCTTGAGCCGCCCGGCATGGAGACTCATTTTTCTGGTCTTTCGCTCAAAAAATGATCCCCAGGCCGTGCGGCTTTGAGTGTTGTTTCAGTGCAAGGTGGCGCGGTTTGCGAAAAATCGCTTTCAGCCATTTAGTCAACCAAACAAACCTCTTCAGCTGGCCGAACATGGTGGGTCGGTCGCGTAGCGAACGTCGCAGCTCTGCTGCGGTGAGCGGCGGACGAGCCCACCGTGGTCGGCAAGCCGCGTGAATTAATTGGAATCTGACCCCAATTTCCTACATCGAGGCGGTCAGCATGTCCCGGTAATCCTGCACCGATGCTTCGCGCGGATTGGTTTTGTGTGAATGGTCGGCCAAAGCGCCTTTGATGATCTCGTCAAACTGCGCCTCGACCACGCCCATGGCGGCCAAGCCACTGGGCAAACCCAGGCGCTGGTTCATGGCGCGAATGGCATCCCCCAAGGCTTTGGCGGGGTTGCTACTGACGGGTAGCCCCATGGCTTGGGCCATGCGCTCCAGGCGCTGCGCGGCCTTCAAAGCGGGTACTTCGGCATTGAACGCGATGACGGCGGGCAGAAACACCGCGTTCAAGGTGCCGTGGTGCAAACGCGGGTTGATGCCGCCCAAGCTGTGGCTGAGCGAATGCACGCAGCCCAGACCTTTTTGAAACGCCAACGCGCCTTGCATCGAGGCGCTCATCATGTGCAAACGCGCCTCACGGTCTTGGCCGTTTTGCGTCGCGGCTTCAATGTGCGCCCAGCCGCGTGCCAAACCCTCCAAGGCCATGCCGTCAGCCGGCGGGTTGAAGGCCAAGGACATGAAGGTTTCCATGCAATGGGCCAAGGCGTCCATGCCGGTGGCCGCGGTCATCAGCGGCGGCAAGCCCAGCGTGAGTTCCGGGTCGAGGATGGCGGCCTTGGGCATCAAATGCCAGGAATGAAAACCCAGCTTGCGACCATCGTCGACGATGACGATGGCGCCGCGTGCCACCTCGCTGCCGGTGCCTGCCGTGGTGGGCACGGCAATCAGCGGCAGCACCTGGTTGGTGATGCGCCCCGAACCTCCTTCGATCGTGGCGTAAGTGGTGAGTGGCCCAGGGTGGGTGGCGGCAATCGCCACGCCTTTGGCGCAATCGATGGACGAGCCGCCGCCAAAAGCAATCAGGCCATTGCAAGCGGCAGACTGGCACAGCGCCGTGGCGGCACGCACCGCGGCTTCGGTGGGGTTGGAGGGCGTGGCGTCAAACACCGCGCAGTGCAAACCGGACATGGCGTCCAAGGCTTTTTGCAACAAACCGGCGGCCTTGATGCCTGCGTCGGTCACGATCAAAGGCTTGGTGATGCCGTGTTTCTGGCATTCATCGGCCAAGAATTTCAAGGCGCCAAATTCAATGTGGATTTGGGTGAGGTAAATGAAACTGGACATGGTGTGGAGCTGGTGCAAGCGTTGTAGGATGCCTCGACTTTAACGCCCCAGCTCATCACCATGAACCGCCAAGAATTTCGTTTCCTCCACCCCTTGCGTGTGCGCTGGGTGGAAGTGGATTTGCAAAAAATCGTTTTCAACGGCCACTACCTGATGTATTTGGACACCGCCATGGGCGACTATTGGCGTGCCATTGCCCTGCCCTACCAAGACACCATGCACCAATTGGGCGGCGACTTGTATGTGGTCAAGTCGGGCTTGGAATACAAGGCTTCGGCCGAATACGACGACTTGCTGCACGTGGGCTTGCGCTGCACCCGCATTGGCAGCTCATCCATCCTGTTCGAAGCAGGTGTGTTCAGAGGCGAAACTTTGCTGGTCAAAGGCGAGTTGGTGTATGTCTATGCCAACCCCGACACCAAGACCTCGCTGCCGGTGCCGCAGGCTTTGCGCGACACCATGCTCGGCTTTGAGCAGGGCGAGCCAATGACCGCGCTGGCTTTGGGCGATTGGGCGAGTTTGCAAGCCGATGCCTCGCCCTTGCGAACCCAGGTGTTTGTGCAGGAGCAAGGCGTGCCCCCAGCCATGGAGTGGGATGCACAGGATCCGCAGGCCATGCATGCGGTACTTCGCAACCGCTTGGGCCGAACCATCGCCACCGGCCGCTTGCTGCCCGCTTTAGATGGCGTGGCCAAGATCGGGCGCATGGCGGTGCTGCGTCAAATGCGCGGCATGCGTTTTGGTGAACAGGTGCTCAAGGGTTTGATCGACGCCGCCCGAGCCCGCGGCGACACCAGCGTGCGGTTGCATGCACAGTGCAGCGCAGAGGCGTTCTACCTGCGCCAAGGCTTTGTGCGACATGGAGAGGTGTTTGAAGAAGCCGGCATCCCTCACATCGAGATGCGCAAGCCGATTTAAAGCGACTTCACCAAGCTGAAGTCAGGCCGCAGCAACCACTGCGCGAGCTCATCAGCCAAGCGCCCGGCCTCGCTCACGGCCCTGTGCCACACCGCCACCCGCGCCGCCAAGTCTTGGCCATAGGTGACAAAGTCACTGCGGTCTGGCAACTTGCCGTTGGGCAAGGTTTTCACCCAGTCCGGGTTGGGTGTCAACACAATGGTGCTGTCCAAAAACGGGGTGCTGCCATGCCGCCAAGTCAGTGCTTTGTCGAACCAACCCGGCACGACGGCTTTTTGAAAATGCGGATAGAGCGTGAGGCCTTTGGCTGCTCGGTAATCCAGATGCAGGTGGTAGTCGGTGATGCCCCCGTCCCAATAAGCGCCCTTCGGGGCACCGGCGATGTCATGCACCGCTTGCAACACAAACGGGATCGAGCAACTGGCTTGCACCGCATCCAAAAAATTGGCTTCACTCAAGGCGCAGTGGCCGGTGCGGTAGTCGCTCGTGGCAAACGGCATCGGTTGGGGTGAGCCCATGAAGGGTGAAGAAAACACCAACCGCTCAAGCCACAGGCCCATGGCACGGCGACTCACGGCATTGGTCAGGTAGGCCCCGGCATAGCCCAAGGGGGTGCGCCAGGCGTTGTCACGGGACAGAAGGCCTCGCCCATGCGAGGTGACCAGGTGCAGGCGGTAGCGCGGGTGCTGCAACACCTGGTGGATTCGCCCACTGTAAAAACCGGTAAGGTTTTGTCGGAAGTCCTCGCTCACCTGCCGTGCCGTGGGCCGGGTTTGACCCGGCTCGAGCTCGTAGTGTTGGTGAATGTAAGCATCTTCCAAGGCCTGCAGTTCAGACACCGGGTTGGGCAAGCAAGCGGTGGCCATACGCCATGCGCCGATCGATGCACCCACCAGGTCTATCGGTTGGTTGCTGCGGGACAACCATTGGCCAAACAGGTATCGGTCCATAGGCCCCAAAATCAAACCCTTGGGACCACCCGCCGCCGCCGGCACCACGCTGATGTGCTGGGGCAGCAAACCGTGTTGCGCCATGTGTTGACGCGCGGTCGGTCCCGCGTGAATCTGCAGGGCTTTCATGGCTTGCCAGTCATGCGGCTGCAAGCACTTAACTGCGCAAGGCTTGTCTCAACTGCACCCCGATGTCGGGGCGTTCTGCAAACGGATCGGGGGGATTGTGCCCGTGCACGATGGCATCAAAGCGGGTCTGCGCATTGCCCAATGCTTTCGGGTGGCTATATATATAAAACCGGTCTGCGTGGATCGCGTCAAACACCATCTGCGCGACCTGCGCGGCACTCACCTTGCCGCTGCCCACCGCTTTGTCGCTCATGGCCTGGCCGATCAACTGGCTTTGCGTGGGCTGGGCAGCCATCAAATGGCCGGGTCGATTGCGCTCGCTTTGGTTGATGCCGGTGGGCACAAAGTAAGGACACAGCACGCTGGCACTGACCTGCTCGCTCACCAGTTTCAAGTCTTGGTAGAGGGTTTCGGTCAGCGAGACCACCGCGTGTTTGGTGACGTTGTAGACACCCATGTTGGGCGGCGTGAGCAAGCCCGCCATGCTGGCGGTGTTGACGATATGGCCTTGGTAATGCGGGTCCTGTTGTGCTGCCTCGAGCATCATCGGGGTGAACAAACGCACCCCGTGGATCACGCCCCAGAGATTGACACCCAAGAGCCATTCCCAGTCTTGCACCGTGTTTTCCCAAATCAGACCGCCGGCACCGACACCCGCGTTGTTGAACACGAAATGCGGTGCGCCAAACTCGGCGTGCACGGCTTGGGCCAGTGCTTCCATCTCTTGGGCGTTGGACACATCTATGCGCTTGGCCATGACCCGCACCCCCAAGGCCTTCATTTCGTCGTGGGCGGCTTTGAGGGCGTCTTTTTGCACATCCACCAAGACCAGGTTCATGCCCAAGGACGCGCCGATACGGGCGCATTCCAAGCCAAAGCCAGAAGCGCCGCCGGTCAGCACCGCGGTTTTGTTCTTGAAGTCGGCAATCATGCGTCCACCTTTTTCATCACAAAGCCCATGCGGGGGAAATGCACATGCACCGTGCCCACTCGATCGTCTTGGCGGCGCAAGGTATAGCGGGTGCGGGACGCAGCCACCAGTTCACCAGCGGTCGGTTCGGTGCCAAAACTCTCGGCGGCGACGGTCACTTGGCTGCCCAAAGCGACGCCGTGTTCGTCTTGAAAGTGCTGCTCCGCCAAAGGCTGAGGCGTCGAGCCTTTGGCGGTTTGTAAAGCGGCCTCGGCGGTGATGGGTGTCATCTGGCCGTGGCCAAAAGCCGCCATGCGATCAAGCCAGGGCAGCACCGCTGGCGTGGCGTCGAAGATGCCCGCCAAGACCGGGACTTGCACCCGGGTGAACCACAGCGCGTGGTAAACCGAAAAATCCGCCAAACAAGGCTGGTCGCCCAGCAAAAACGCCTGTCCTTCGAGCATGCTGGCGATGCGGCGCAAATGGCTTTTGTACATCGCTGTGCCATCTGCGTGGTGCATGCGGGCACCGCCACCGCGCATGGCTTGGCGGTCAGCGGCAAACACCTTCACAGTCTCGGGGCTGAAACTCGCCATCACTTGCGCTGCGCCCTGGGGCTGGAAGTTGTAAGCCATGGCCACCGGAAACAGCAAGGTGTCGGCCCATTGCGCCAAGTTGCGCACCAAGCCCTTGGGTGCGTGCTTGTAAAGCGATGGCGTGGGGGCCAAGTGCTCAAGCACATTGCATATCAAGGCCGTGTCGGCATACACATCGGCGCCAATTTGCAGCACCGGGGTTTTGCGGTAACCGCCGGTGAGCGGCATCAGGTCCGGTTTGGGCATGACCGAGGGGATGATCACGCTTTGCCAGTTGAGCTGCTTATAGCCCAGGATGGCGCGGATTTTTTCCGCAAACGGCGAGGCTGGGTAGTGGTGAAGAATCATGGCGGCCTAGAGTTGAACGACTTGTTTGCCGAAATTTTTGCCCTTGAGCAAGCCGAAAAACGCTTCTGGCGCATTCACCAAACCTTGGGCCACGGTTTCGCGGGGCTTGAATTTACCGCTGCCCACCAAGGCACCGAGTTCTTTCAAGGCCTCAGGCCAGTCGGCAGGGTGTTCGCTCACGATAAAGCCTTGCACTTTCATGCGGTTGACCAAGATCAGCGAAGGGTTGGCCATGGGGATCGGTTGGCCGTTATAGCCAGCAATCATGCCGCACACCGCGATGCTGCTGAACTGGTTCATGCGCAACATCACCGCGTCCAACACCATGCCACCCACGTTTTCAAAATGGCCGTCAATGCCATCAGGACAGGCTGCTTTCACGGCCTTGGACAAGGACAGGTAGTCTGTATGTTGCTTGTAGTCGATACAGGCATCAAAGCCGAGATCATTCACCACGTAATCGCATTTGTCTTTGCCACCGGCGATACCCACCACCCGACAACCACGCGCTTTGGCCAAGGCACCAAAGGCACTGCCGACCGCGCCACTGGCGGCACTGACGGTCAGGGTTTGACCTGCTTTTGGGTTGATGATGCGCACCAAGCCATGCCAGGCGGTCACGCCGGGCATGCCAACTGCACCGAGGTAATGGCTGATCGGCACATGGGTGGTGTCGACCTTGCGCAACATACCCGGCGTGTCGGCATCGACCAGGCTGTAGGTTTGCCAACCGCCCATACCGACCACTTTGTCGCCAGCGGCAAAGTTCGGGTGGCGGCTCTCGACCACCTCGCCCACGGTGCTGCCAATCATCACGCTGTTGAGGGGCTGAGGCAGGGTGTAGCTCTTGGTGTCGTTCATGCGGCCACGCATGTACGGGTCGAGGCTGATGAAAGCGTGCTTGACCAAGACCTGTTTGTCGTGCAGGGCCAGTGTGTCCAAGGTCACCAACTTGAAGTTGTCGGCCGTCGGTTCGCCATTGGGGCGGCTGACCAAATGGATTTGAGGGTTCTGGGGCATGGATGTCTCCTTGTGTTTATCCGCCGGTGATGCAAGACACACCGCCGTCGATGGCCAGCCATTGGCCGGTGATGTGCTTGCCGGCATCCGATGCGTAAAGCAAGGTGATGCCTTTCAAGTCTTCGCTGTCGCCCAGACGCCGCAAAGGTGCGCTGGACTTCAATTGATCTTCGCCATAGGTCTCGAAGGTGCCTGCAGTCATTTTGCTGGGGAAAAAACCCGGACAAATAGAATTGACACGGATGTTGTGAACACCCCACTCGCCAGCCAGCGCACAAGAAAAATTGATGACCGCGGCTTTGGAGGTGTTGTAGGCAAGGGTGTTGATGCCAGTGGGGTTGCCGCCCAAACCGGTGATCGAGGCGATGTTGATGATGCTGCCACTGCGGCGAGGGATCATGCTGTGCTTGCCGATGAACTGGCTGAGGATGAAATAGCCGCGCACATTCAAGTTCATCACCTTGTCCCAAGCGTCGAGCGGATGGTCTTCCGCGGGCGCGCCCCAAGCCGCACCGGCGTTGTTGAGCAAGATGTCGACATGGCCAAATTTTTTCAGGGAGTGCTCACCCAGCTTGTACAAGTCGTGTTGATCGGCGCAGTTGGCCGCCATCCAATCCGCATCGATGCCAGCGGCTTTCAACTCGGCCACGGCTTGCTCGAGCTCGGGGGCTTTGCGCGAACTGATCATCACCCTTGCTCCCGCCTCGCCCAGGGCATGCGCCATTTGCAGACCCAAGCCACGCGAGCCGCCTGTGACCAAGGCGGTTTTGCCACTCAAATCAAAAAGTTGTTTCACGTGACGGGTCATCTCAGGTTCCTTTGTGTGACAAACATCAAAAAGCATCTTCGGGCATGTGGGCACACGTGGCGTCGCGGGCAGACACCACGCCCAGCCAAGCGCCGATTTTCGGCAGCTCGTAATGGAAAAAGAAACGGCAGGCATGGCGACGGCCCACGGCAGCGGCTTGGCTGCCACTGCTGGCCAAACACAGGTCCAGCCAGATCCAGGCCAACACGGTGTGGCCAAAGGCCTGCATGTATGGCACGGCATTGGCCAGGCTCAAGGCCGGGTCATCGCCCTGCCAAGCAGCATGGGTGGCTTGCAGCACCTCGGCCCAGGCCTGTTTCAGGGCATGGGCATAGGCTTGGGTGACGGGGTCTTGCGCACGGGCCATCGTGGCCTGCATGCGCTCGCCCAGCAAGCGCAAGCCCAGGCCTTTGTCGAGCAAGACTTTGCGGCCCAGCAAGTCCATGGCTTGGATGCCGTGCGTGCCTTCGTGGATCATGTTCAGGCGCTGGTCGCGCCAATATTGCTCGACCGGAAAGTCGCGGGTGTAGCCATAGCCGCCATGGATTTGGATCGCCAAGCTGTTGGCCTCCAAGCACCATTCGCTGGGCCAGCTTTTCACGATCGGCGTCAACACCTCGAGCAGCCACTGGGCGTTGTGTCGGGCTGCATCGTCACCGGTGTGCAACTCATCGACCAAACGGGCGCAGTACAAACCCAGCGCCAAAGCGCCCTCACCGTAGGCTTTTTGCGCCAGCAGCATCCGCTTGATGTCAGCGTGTTCGATCAGACGCACGGGCGGCTGCGCGGGGTCTTTGCCAGACGGCCCGACCGGCCGGCCTTGGGTGCGGGTTTGGGCATAGTCAAGCGACGCGTAGTAGCCTGCCAGCCCCAGCATGGTGGCTGCCAAACCGACGCCGATGCGGGCTTCGTTCATCATGTGGAACATGCATTGCAAGCCCTTGCCTGGCTCGCCCACCAGATAACCGATCGCCCCTGCACGGGCGCGCACCGGGTACTTGCCTTCGCCAAAATTGAGCAAGGTATTGACCGTGCCGCGCCAACCCAGCTTGTGGTTGAGACCGGCCAAAGTCACGTCGTTGCGTTCGCCTGTCAATGCACCTTGGCTATCGACCATTTTTTTCGGCACGATGAACAAAGAAATGCCTTTGGTGCCTGGGATGGCTTGGCCGTCTGGGCCGGGGATTTTGGCCAGCACCAAATGGATGATGTTTTCACTCAGTTCATGGTCGCCGGTGGAAATCCACATCTTGTTGCCTTTGAGACGAAAACGTGGCCCCAGCGGGTCTTGCGCATGGTCTGCGCCGTCGGGGGTGGCGCGGGTGGCCACATCCGACAAGGAGGAGCCTGCTTGCGGTTCGCTCAAGCACATGGTGCCGCTGAAGCGGCCATTGAATTCGTTGAGCGCGAACACCTGCTTTTGAAGGGCGGTGCCATGAGCCATCAGCAAATTGGCGTTGCCCACCGTCAACATCCCCCCGCCAATGCTGACCGAGGCGCAGGCGAAAAAGGCATTGGCCGCCGCCTCCACGCTGTAGGGCAGTTGCATGCCCCCGATGCCATGGTCTTGAGCCGCGCTCAGCATGCCGCTTTGCACATAGGCATCATGCGCTGCTTGGGTACAGGCGGGCAAGATGACTTTTTCGCCGTCAAACGCAGGCTCTTGCAGATCCACCGTGCGGTTGAAAGGCGCGTATTTGTCGCGGGCGATGCGCTCGCAGGTGTCCAACACCGCATCAAAAGTCTCACGTGAATGCTCTGCAAAACGCACACGCTCGCACAGGTCTGCGGTGTGCAGCCAGTCATACAGCAAAAAATCGACAGTGGTTCGCAGGCTCATGGACAGACTGTAAAAGATAAAAAACCCGTCACGCAGGACGGGTTGGCTGTGGGTGTCAGGTGGGTGACTTACAACACCTCGAACACGCCGGCCGCGCCCATGCCGCCGCCAATGCACATGGTGACGCAGACCCGTTTGGCGCCACGGCGCTTGCCTTCAATCAGGGCGTGGCCGGTCAAACGCTGACCGCTGACACCGTAGGGGTGCCCCACAGCGATCGCGCCACCGTTGACATTGAGCCATTCAGCAGGGATGCCGAGCTTGTCCCGACAAAACAGCACTTGCACCGCAAAGGCTTCGTTGAGTTCCCACAAATCGATGTCTTGCACCGTCAGGCCCAAACGCTTCAAGACTTTGGGAATGGCATAAACCGGTCCGATGCCCATTTCATCGGGCTCACATCCGGCGATGGCAAAGCCCAAAAAGCGGCCCAAGGGTTTCAAGTTGCGCTTGGACGCCAAGTCTTCGCTCATGATCACGCAAGCACCTGCGCCGTCAGAGAACTGGGACGCGTTGCCCGCAGACACCACGCCACCGGGCATGGCGGGTTTGATGCCGGCGATGCCCTCGACGGTGGTGCCGTCACGCAGACCTTCGTCCACGCTCACCGTGACCTGCTTGGTCATCATGCCCATCACTTTGTCGACCACCCCGGCTTGCACCGTGATCGGTGCGATTTCATCGGTGAATTTGCCAGCGGCTTGGGCTGCACAAGCCTTTTGTTGGCTGGCCGCGCCGTACTCGTCCATGGCTTCACGACCGATGTTGTAGCGCTTGGCCACTTGCTCGGCGGTTTGCAGCATGTTCCAGTAGATCTCGGGCTTTTTCTTGTTGAGAGCCGGATCCATCAGCATGTGCTGGTTCATCTCTTGTTGCACACAGGAAATGCTTTCGACGCCACCAGCGACATACACATCGCCCTCGCCCGCGATGACGCGCTGCGAAGCCAGGGCGATGGTTTGCAAGCCTGAGGAACAAAAACGGTTGATGGTCAAGCCACTGACCGTGACCGGGCATTCGGCCATCAAGGCGATTTGGCGAGCGATGTTGGCGCCGGTTGCACCCTCTGGGTTGGCGCAGCCCATGATCACGTCTTCGACCTCAGCGGCTTCAATGCCAGCTCTGGCGATCGCGTGTTTGACCGCATGGCCGCCCAAGGTGGCGCCATGGGTCATGTTGAATGCGCCTCTCCAGCTCTTGGCCAGGGGCGTGCGTGCGGTTGAAACAATGACAGCGTTGCTCATATCGGCTCCTTAATTGAATGTTTTGCCATCGGCAACCAAGCGGGCCAGCATCGGCGCAGGTTGCCAAAATTGGGCGTCGTCATGGGGGTTTTGGGCAAAGCGTTTCATGGCTTGCACCACGTTGAACAAACCAAACTGGTCGGCGTAGAGCATCGGGCCGCCACGGTAGATCGGGAAGCCGTAGCCGGTGATGTAGACCATGTCGATGTCGCTGGCCCGAGCAGCAATGCCCTCTTCCAAAATAAAGGCGGCTTCATTGACCAAGGAGAACACCAGGCGCTGCACGATTTCATCGTCACTGATCTTGCGGGCGGTGATACCCAAGCTGCTGCGGTGCTTGGCGATCATGTCTTCCACGTCTTTGTTGGGGATGGCGTCTCGCTTGCCGGGCAGGTAGTCATACCAGCCTTTGCCCACTTTTTGACCAAAGCGGCCTTGCTCGCACAGCAAGTCAGCGGTTTTGCTGTACTTCATATTGGGTTTTTCTTGGTAGCGGCGCTTGCGAATCGCCCAGCCAATGTCATTGCCAGCCAGGTCGCCCATGCGGAACGGGCCCATGGCGAAACCAAACTGTTCAACCGCCTTGTCCACCTGTTGGGGGGTGCAGCCTTCTTCAATCAGGAAACCGGCTTGGCGGCTGTACTGCTCGATCATGCGGTTGCCGATGAAGCCGTCGCAGACACCGGAGACCACGGCGGTTTTCTTGATTTTCTTGGCCACGTCCATCACCGTGGCCATGACGTCCTTGCCAGTCGCCGAGCCACGCACCACCTCAAGCAGCTTCATCACATTGGCGGGGCTGAAGAAATGCAAGCCAACCACGTCTTGTGGGCGCTTGGTGAAATGGGCAATCGCGTTGAGATCCAAGGTCGAGGTGTTGGAGGCCAAAATCGCGCCCGGTTTCATCACCCCGTCGAGCTTGTTGAACACCTGTTCTTTGACACCGATTTCCTCAAACACCGCTTCAATCACCAAGTCGGCATCAGCCAAGTCTTCGTAATTCAAGCTGGTGGTCAGCAAGGCCATGCGCTGCTGGAATTTGTCTTCTTTCAACTTGCCTTTGCTGACCTGGGACTGGTAGTTTTTCTCGATGGTGGCCAAGCCTTTGTCCAAAGCTTCCTGCTTCATCTCCAACATTGTGACCGGGATGCCGGCGTTCAAGAAGTTCATGCTGATGCCGCCACCCATGGTGCCTGCGCCAATCACCGCCACCCGCTTGATCTCGCGCTTGGGCGTGTCGGCGGGCACATCGTCAATTTTGGTGGTGGCGCGTTGCGCCATGAACAAATGGCGCAAAGCCCGGCTCTCAGGGGTCCACATCAGGTTGATGAATATTTCACGCTCGGCCAACAAGCTTTGGTCGAACTTCATCTTGGTGGCGTTTTGCACGGCTTCGATGCATTTCAATGGCGCGGGGTATTTGCCCTTGGTCATGCCGTTGACCATGTTGCTGCTGAATTTGAAGAACGCATCTGCGTTGGCGTGTTTGCAGGGCAGATCGCGCACCCGGGGCAGTGGCGAGGTGCCGACCACGCCCTTGGCGAACGCGATGGCTTCGTCCAGCAGGCTGTCTTTGGAGGCAGCCATTTCATTGAACAATTGTTGGCCCGGCAGCATGGCCAGCATCTCGCTTTTGATGGCTTCGCCGCTCACGATCATGTTGAGTGCGGCTTCCACGCCAATCACACGGGGCAGGCGCTGCGTGCCGCCAGCGCCTGGGACCAGTCCCAGTTTGACCTCTGGCAACGCCACATCGGTGCCGGGGGCGGCCACGCGGTAATGGCAACCCAGCGCCAATTCGAGGCCACCACCCATGGCCACGCTGTGGATCGCGGCCACCGTGGGTTTGGGGCAGTTTTCCAGGGCGACGATCAGGTTGAGCAAATTGGGTTCTTGCAAGGCCTTGGGGGAACCAAATTCTTTGATGTCTGCGCCGCCCGAAAAGGCTTTGCCAGCGCCGGTGACGACGATGGCTTGGACGGCTGGGTCGGCAATCGCTTGGTCCAGGCCATGCATGAAAGCCTGGCGGGTGGCCAAACCCAAACCGTTGACCGGCGGGTTGTTGAGGGTGATCACAGCGACATCGCCGTGGACTGCGTAGTCTGCACTCATGGGTGTTCCTTGTCAGATTCGGAAAAAAGAGGGGAGGGGTGGAAAAACGAACGACCGTTCTATTTTATACCTCAAGCCATTCCTGGCGGACGGCGGCGTTTTCGCGCAGTTGCGCGGGGGTGCCGTCAAACACAATCTGACCATGACCCATCACCAAAGCACGGTCAGAAATGTTCATGGCGATGGTGAGTTTTTGCTCGATCAGCAAGACCGAAACGCCACGGCGACGCAGTTCCTGCAAAAACTCCCCCACCAAAGCCACGATTTTCGGGGCCAAGCCCTCGGTGGGTTCGTCGATGATGACCAAGGTCGGGTCACCCATGAGCGAGCGGCACAGCGTGAGCATTTGCTGCTCACCCCCAGACAGGACGCCCGCTTCCACGTGCTGGCGATCCCGCAGCCGGGGAAACAAGTTGTACATGTCCTCAAAATCCCAGCGACCTGAAGGCTTGTCACCTTTCAAACCCAGCAACAAATTTTGATGCACCGTCAGTTTGGGAAAAATATCGCGGTTTTCAGGCACATAGCCCAGGCCCAGGTGGGCAATGTCAAAAGGTTTGCGCTTGAGCAAGCTGTGGCCTTGGAAGCTCATCTCGCCATGGCAATCGATCAAACCCATGATCGCCTTGGCGGTGGTGGAGCGGCCCGAACCGTTGCGTCCCAGCAAGGCAACGATTTCGCCCTGGCCAACCTGGAAATTCACACCCTGCAAGACATGGCTTTTGCCGTAGTAGGCGTTGAGTTGGTGGATTTTCAACATGCGTCAGTGGCCCTGCTCTGCCAAAGTGCCCAGATAGGCCTCTTGTACCCTGGCGTTGGCGCGGATTTTCTCGGGCGTGTCAAAAGCAATGATTTCGCCGTAGACCAGCACCGCTATTTTGTCGGCCAGTCCAAACACCACGCCCATGTCATGTTCGACGGTCAAGAGGGTTTTGCCCTCGGTCACCGTTTTGATCAGCTCGATGAAGCGTTCGGTTTCGCTGTTGCTCATGCCTGCGGTGGGTTCGTCGAGCAAGACCACGTTGGCGCCACCGGCCATGGTGATGCCAATCTCCAATGCGCGTTGCTCTGCGTAGGTGAGGTTCATGGCCAGCACATCGCTTTTACCGTCCAAATGGATGCGCTGCATCCAGGTGTGGGCCAATTCGTTGGCGTCTTTCAGGTTACCCAAAAAGGTCCAAAAGCTGTAGCGGTGTCCCAGGCTCCACAACACGGCGCAACGCAGGTTTTCAAACACGCTCAGCTTGGGAAAAATATTGGTGATTTGGAAACTGCGAGACAAACCCATGCGGTTGATTTCAAAAGGCTTGCGGCCATCGATGCGTTGACCGTTCAAAAGGATCTCGCCACTGGTCGGAGCAAACCGGCCACTGATCAGGTTGAACATGGTCGATTTACCCGCGCCATTGGGTCCGATGATCGCCACCCGCTCACCACTGCTGACCTCTAAGTTCAGGCCACGGATGATCTCGGTGTTGCCAAAGCGTTTGGACAGATTGCGCAAAGACAAAGCCATGGCTTGACTCATGGTGACACCGCCTGTGAACGGGTGATGTCGGTTTGAACGCTTGACCAGCGCACAGCAAAGCGCCTGCGTACCTGCTCAAAAAACCACAAGCCCAGGAAAAACAAACCCCCGGCAACCAGCCAGGTCAGGGGCTCGGCGGTGTTCAAGACCATGCCAGCGAAGGGCAACTCAGGGCCCAAAGCGGCGTCGAGTTGTTGGTGGTAGATCATCTCAACCAGCACGCCCGCGCCCGCCAGCATCAACAAGCTGGCCAGGGCAAAACCCAGGTAGCTGGGCAGCAAGCCGCGCAACTTGCCGTGTTTGAACACCCGCAGATTGACCATGATCAAACTGGCCAAACCGCCCGGGGCATACACCACCATGAACAAAAACACCAAACCCAGGTAGAGCAGCCAAGCCTTGGTGATTTCAGATAACAAGACAAAGGCCAGCACCATCAAGATACCGCCCAAGATCGGACCAAAGAAGAAGGTCGCGCCCCCCAAAAAAGTGAACAGCAAATAAGCACCTGAACGCGCTGGGCCAACCACCTCGGCGGTGACGATCTCGAAATTCAAAGCGCCCAAACCGCCAGCGATGCCTGCAAAAAACCCAGCGATGATGAAAGCGCGGTAGCGCACTTGCTGCGTGTTGTAGCCCACAAACTCGACCCGCTCAGGGTTGTCACGCACGGCATTGAGCATGCGACCCAAGGGGGTTTGGGTGAGCGCGTAAAGCAAGCCCACGCAAATGAAGGTGTAGACCGCGATCAGGTAGTAAACCTGCCGTTGCGGTCCGAAAGTGATGCCCCAGACCGCTTGACCTACGACCCTATTGCCAGAAATACCCGCCTCGCCACCGAAAAACTCGGAAAACATGAGCGACATGGCAAACACCAATTCAGCCAGTCCCAAGGTGATCATGGAAAACGCCGTGCCCGATTTGCGGGTGGTGACGAAGCCCAACAACATGGCAAAGCCCATGCCTGCCAATCCGCCCACCACAGGCAACACAGCCACAGGCAAAGCCAACTGACCGTGACTGACTGCATTCAACGCATGGATCGTGAGGTAACTGCCCAAGCCGGTGTAGACCGCGTGGCCAAAGCTGAGCATGCCGCCCTGCCCCAGCAACATGTTGTAGGACAAACAAGCAATGATCGCGATGCCCATTTGGGACAGCATGGTCAGCGACAAATTGCTGGTGAACAGCCAGGGTGCGGCCAGCAATACCAAGGCAAAGCCCAGCCAAACCCAGGCACCTGGGGTGTGTGGTGAAGAAGTCATTGACGAGGCCATGGCTCAGGTGTCCCTTGTGCCCAGCAGACCACGTGGTCTGAAAATCAAAATCAGCACCAAAAACAGGTAGGGCAGGATCGGCGCGATTTGCGATACCGACAACTTGGCAAAAGAATTGTTTTGCAAGGCTGACGAGGCAGACACCCCCAGGTCCTTGAGCAATTGCAAAAAGGAGTAATCCACGGCCACCGCAAAGGTTTGGATCACCCCGATCAGGATGGAGGCCAAAAACGCGCCACTGAGCGAACCCATGCCACCAACCACCACCACCACGAACACCACCGAGCCCACGGTGGCCGCCATGGCCGGTTCGGTGATGAAGGTAAAGCCACCGATCACCCCGGCCAATCCGGCCAAACCGGTTCCCATGGCAAACACCAGCATGAAGATGCGTGGCACGTTATGGCCCAAGGTTTCCACGGTATCGGGGTGTGTCAGGGCGGCTTGGATGATCAAGCCGACGCGGGTGCGGGTCAGCACCCACCACAAACTCACCACCATGGCGATGGCGGTGACCATGATGAAAGCGCGGGTCGCAGGAAAGGGCGTACAGACCACCCGCACGGTGGCCTCAGCGGCGGCGCAAACCTCACCACCACGGCCTGCAACCAAGGACAGGCCCTGCTCTGCATGGTTGATCAGGGTGAACACCGGGCCTTGTAAAAACAAGGGTGGATTGAATTCAACCGCGACGCGTCCCCAGACCAACTGAACCAACTCCAGCACGATGTAGGACAAGCCAAAGGTGACCAGCAATTCGGAGACATGGCCCAGGTGATGGACCCGTCGCAGCACCTGGCGCTCAAACAAGGCACCCATCGCACCGGTCAGCAAGGGCGCGGCGACCAAGGCAGGCCAAAAGCCGATCACACCGGACAAGGTGTAGCCGAGGTAGGCCCCCAGCATGTAAAAACTCGCGTGGGCGAAATTGAGCACCCCCATCATGCTGAAGATCAGGGTCAGGCCAGAGCTGAGCATGAACAGCAGCAAGCCATAGCTCAAACCGTTGAGCATGGAGATCAGAAAAAATTCCATCAGTCCC
>CAMCES010000035.1 GCA_945873925.1 Bordetella parapertussis | reverse complement strand
CCGCCAACACCACATAGGCTTTGACCAGGTTGCCACGCTCGGCGTCGGGTTTGGGTACCACGGCCGCATTGGCCACCGCCGGGTGTTTGACCAGGCAGTTTTCAATTTCGCTGGGGCCAATGCGGTAGCCCGCCGACTTGAACACATCGTCGGCGCGGCCCTGGTACCAAAGATAGCCATCGGCGTCGCGCGTGGCCAGGTCGCCGGTGCGGCACCAGTCGCCGTTGAATTTCGCGGCGGTGGCCTCGGGCTGGCCCCAGTAGCCCAGGAAAAAAATCGGGTCGGGGTCGCCGTGCAGATCGAAGCGGTGCAAAGCCACATCGCCGGGCACGCCAACGGCGCATTCGTGGCCATCGTCGTCAATCACCGCCACGCGGTGCCCGGGGTAGGCGCGGCCCATGCTGCCGGCTCGCGCAGGCCATCCCACACCCGCTGAAGTCTCGCCATTCATGGCGCAATTACCGACGATGTAATTCACCTCGGTTTGGCCAAACATCTCGTTCACGGTCACACCCAATTCGTCTTGGCAATAGGCAAATACCGCGTCGCCCACCGCCTCACCGGCGCTCATGATGGCTTGCAAGTCCAGTTGAAACTGCAAAGCCGGATGGGGGTAGGCCTTCATCATGGCTTTCAAAGCGGTGGGAAACAAAAACGTGTGGGTCACACGGTGTTGCTGCATCAAGCCAAAAGCCAAGTCTGCTGAAAAACGTCCGGACCAGGCCACGATGGGTCGCCCGAAGTACAAACATGGCAACAAAGCATCCATCAAGCCACCGGTCCAGGTCCAGTCGGCGGGCGACCAGATCACGGCATGGCTGCCCAAGGGCAGCTCGGACTCGCCCACCGGCGCTTGGCCCGTGGGTGCAAAGCCAAACCAGTTTTGGCTGCATACAAAGCCAGTCAAGTTGCCTATCAAGGCCCGGTGTGGGATCAACGCACCCTTGGGTGGCCCGGTGGTGCCGCTGGTGTAAATCAACAACGCTGGGTCGTTCGCCAAAGTGTTGGCCATGGGCCACGCGGGGTGCACGGCTGGCGAGGCATGGGCAAGGTTCAAGCCATCGACCTGGGCTGCAGCGGCGCTGAGAGAGTCAGGGTGCAACAACCCTTCCACATTGAAAACATGTCGCAATGCTGGGCACCCGGCCTGCAAAGCCCGCACCACGTCTTCGGACACCACATCCACCAGGGCCAACACCGCTTGCGCATCTTGCAATCGGTAGGCCAAAGCCTCGGGGCCAAACAACTGCGACAGCGGCATGACCACCACACCCATTTGCCACAGCGCCACATAGGCCACGGCGGTTTCAAAGCGTTGAGGCAAGACCACCGCGACCCGGTCGCCTGGCTTGACGCCCACATGGTGCAAGGCGTGGCTCAGGGCATCTGCCGAGGCTTGTAACTGGGCGTAGGTGTGAGGCACAGGTGCCGCGTCCAAGCGGTGTTCGAGGACCGCGACCCGCTGCCCGCCATCGCTGTGCATGGCCCAACGCTTGGCACAGACCTGCGCGATGTTGAAATGGCGAGGCACAGACCAGCGGAAATGACGAAGCATTGCCGTGTGGTTGTCCTCAGGGTGACCGGGGTTCATGCAAGTCGTCCTTATGATCAACCGAATGTACCAAGTCAAACGGCCTACCCGCAGCAGCTTTGTCCCCCTGCGACACCTCTCCTACCATGTGCGTGAATGGGGCACACCCCGCCCCGACCAGTTGCCTTTGTTCATGGTCCATGGTTGGATGGACGTGGGCGCCTCGTTCCAGTTTGTCATCGATGCCATGACACAAGACCGCCACATCATCGCGCCCGACTGGCGTGGTTTCGGCCTGACCGAGCCCGGCGAAGTAGACCATTTTTGGTTCCCCGACTACCTGGCCGACCTCGATGCCCTGATTGACCATTTCCAACCCGAAGGCGAGATCGACCTGTTGGGCCACAGCATGGGTGGCAATGTGGTGATGCAATACGCTGGCATTCGGCCCACGCGCATTCGCCGCCTGATCAACCTCGAAGGGTTCGGTTTGGCCGCCACCAAGCCTGAACAAGCACCGGCCCGCTACGCCCAATGGATGGACGAGATGAAGGCCTTACGCCAAGGTGAAACAGCCTTGCGCAATTACCCCAGTGCCGCGGCCGTGGCCGAGCGCTTGATGAAAACCAACCCGCGCTTATCCACCGACAAAGCCCATTGGTTGGCCCAGCTCTGGGCCACGCCGAACGCGCAAGGTGAATGGGAAATCTTGGGCCACCCAGCGCACAAAGTGACCAACGCCTATCTGTTTCGGGTGGAGGAAATTTTGGCGATGTACGAGCGGATCACCGCCCCCGTGTTGAACGTGGAAGCCAGCGAGAACAGCTTGCACACCTGGTGGAAAGGCCGTTTCACCTTGGAGGAATACCACCAACGCATCCGATCGGTGAAAAACCTGCAAACAGTGACGATCGCGGATGCCGGGCACATGATGCACCACGACCAACCTGCCGTGTTGGCCCAACACATTGAAGCGTTTTTGAAACAGCCATGAGGCAAACCGATGTGCTGATCATCGGCGCGGGTGCGGCAGGTTTGTTTTGCGCCGGGGTCGCCGCTCAAAACGGCTTGCAGGTGCTGCTGCTGGACCACAGCCCCAAGGTCGCCGAAAAAATCCGTATCTCTGGCGGCGGACGTGCCAACTTCACCAACAAAGACATCGACCCTCGCGCGCCCCACAAACATTTTTTGGGTGAGAACCCACCCTTCGCCCGCAGCGCCTTGTCGCGTTACACCGCGGCTGACTTCATCGGCTTGATGGACAAACATGGCATCGCTTTCCATGAAAAACACAAGGGCCAGCTGTTTTGTGACCACAGCGCCCAAGACCTGATCGACATGCTGCTGCACGAGTGTGAGGCCGGTGCCATGGGCGGCACGGTCACGCGTTGGCAGCCCTGCAGCCTGCTCAGCCTGCAATGGAGCGACGCTTGTACGCACGGCTATTGCGCCCAAACCAGCCAAGGCCAAGTGCAGGCCCGCGCCGTGGTGGTGGCCACTGGCGGCTTGTCGATCCCGAAAATCGGTGCCACCGACCTGGGCTACCGACTTGCCGCGCAATTTGGCTTGAAACTGGTGACACCCCGCCCGGCCTTGGTGCCGCTGACCTTTGCCGCAGCCGATTGGCAGCCATTCGCAGCGCTGGCGGGGCTTTCCCAAGCGGTCGAGATTTCAACCGGCATGGGCAAGCAGCGCCCTGTGTTCGAGGAGGACCTGTTGTTCACGCACCGAGGCCTGTCAGGGCCGGCGGTCTTGCAAATATCGAGTTACTGGCAACCTGGAACCCCGATTCAGCTCAACCTGGCACCTGGTCACGACCTGAATGCGGCCTTGCGCGACGCCAAACAGCACTCCAAAAAGCAAGTCGCCAACGCCCTGGCCGCTTGGCTGCCTGCGCGTTTGGCGGATGCCTGGGCGACACGAGACAGCGCCTGGCAGCGCAGCCTGCCCGACACCCCTGACAAAGCCTTGCAAGCGCTGGCGAGGTCTTTGGGTGAGTGGTTGCTGACCCCGGCAGGCACCGAGGGCTATGCCAAAGCCGAGGTCACGGCGGGCGGGCTCGACACCCGAGAGTTGTCCCAGCAAACCATGGAATCGCGCCAGCCCGGCCTGTATTTCATTGGGGAAGTGGTGGACATCACCGGCTGGCTGGGGGGCTATAACTTTCAGTGGGCCTGGTCCAGCGCGCATGCCTGCGCCAAAGGCTTGGCACAGCGGCTCAGGCCGCTATAATGTCTGGCTCGATAACGGCCACCCCCCGACAGCCACAACCCGTTGGGAACCACCGCCGCCACGGTTTTGAAGTCCGATCTTCTTCTTTGCCACGGTGTGCACATTTTGAAAATTGTTGTCAATGACCACCATCCGTGTAAAAGAAAACGAACCCTTTGACGTGGCACTGCGCCGCTTCAAGCGCACCATCGAAAAACTGGGCCTGCTCACCGACTTGCGCGCCCGCGAGTTCTACGAAAAGCCCACTGCTGAACGCAAACGCAAAAAAGCCGCCGCCGTCAAACGCCACTACAAGCGGGTTCGCAGCATGCAGTTGCCCAAAAAACTGTACTGATCCCGGCTCAGGCCCCGGCCAGACCAGGCTCGCCCGGCTTGTCCGCGCGGGCCTTTTTTTTCTCTCCAGGAGTTCACCATGGCACTGAAAGAACAGATCACCGAAGACATGAAATCCGCCATGCGCGCCAAAGACAGTGCGCGTCTGGGCACGATCCGCTTGCTGCAAGCGGCCATGAAGCAAAAAGAGGTCGACGAGCGGGTTGAGCTCGATGACCTGGCGGTGATCGCCATCGTCGACAAACTCATCAAGCAGCGTAAAGACTCGGTGGCCGCTTACCTCAGTGCCCAACGACAAGACCTGGCTGACATTGAAACCGCCGAAATCGCGGTGCTCGAGGTCTATTTGCCCCAGCGCCTGAGCGCCGATGAAATCCAGGCCGCAGTCGCCGCCATCGTGGCTGAACTGGGTGCCCAAGGCCCCGGCGACATGGGCAAGGTGATGGGCGCGGTCAAAACCCGCTTGGCTGGCAAAGCCGACATGGGCTTGGTCAGTGCAGCGGTAAAAGCCGCCTTGCAGGGCTGAATCGAGGCCTGATTTATCATTCGGGCCAAATGACGACCTCGAAGATATTCCTGCAGATTGACAACATCACCAAACGGTTTGGCTTCACGCTGGCTGTAGACAACGTCAGCCTGAGCATTTACCGGGGTGAAATCTTCGCTTTGCTGGGCTCCTCAGGCTGCGGCAAATCGACTTTGCTGCGCATGTTGGCTGGGTTTGAAACCCCCACCACCGGTCGGGTGTTGCTCGATGGCCAGGATGTCACCGACTTGCCGCCCTACGAGCGTCCGATGAACATGATGTTCCAGTCTTACGCTTTGTTCCCGCACATGAATGTGTGGGACAACATCGCGTTTGGCCTGCGCCGCGATGGCGTAGACAAAGACGAGCTCAACCAGCGGGTCGAAGAAATGCTGCAACTGGTGCAGTTGCAAAAATTCGCCAAGCGCAGCCCGCACCAACTCTCTGGTGGCCAGCAACAACGCGTGGCCTTGGCACGCAGCCTGGCCAAGCGGCCGCAACTGCTGATGCTCGACGAACCCTTGGGCGCGCTGGACAAAAAACTGCGCGAGCAAACCCAGGTCGAGTTGGTCAACATCATCAAACAAGTCGGGGTGACCTGCGTCATGGTCACGCACGACCAAGACGAGGCCATGACCATGGCTGACCGTATCGCGGTGATGAGCGAAGGCAGTTTGTTGCAAGTGGGCACACCCAATGATGTCTATGAAAACCCAAACTGCCGTTTTGTGGCGGACTTTGTCGGCAATGTGAATTTGTTCGATGGCGAGGTGTCTGTCTACGAACCCGACCATGTGGTGGTCAGCAGCCCCGTGTGTGATTTCTATGTGGGCCATGGCATCACGGGCAGCCTGGGCATGCCGGTGTCAGTTGCCCTGCGTCCCGAAAAAGTATTGCTCAGCAAAGACAGGCCTGAAGGGTCTCATAACGCCGTGGCCTGTGTCTTGAAAGACTGGTCGTACTTTGGCAGTTTCACCAGTTACGGCTTGCGCCTATCGAATGGCCAAACCATCAAGGTATCGGTTACCAACGCCGACCGCGACCAAGAGGCGATCGAAGAAGGCCAAACCGTTTGGGCGCACTGGCAAGACAACGCCATGGTTGTGCTGACCCAGTGATCAAGCGCCAGCGACTGTCATCCGGTTGACCAACACCGAACCCACGGTTTTGGCACCATGGTTGTAGGCATCGGCACCGACAGCCTCGATGCCCATCAGCATGTCTTTGAAGTTGCCAGCGATGGTGATCTCTTGGACCGGATAGGCGATCTGCCCCTTCTCCACCCAAAAGCCACTCGCACCCCTGGAATAGTCGCCGGTGACGTAATTGACGCCCTGCCCCATGAGTTCGATGACGAACAAACCGGTACCGAGCTTTTTCAGCATCGCGTCCAAATCGTCATCGGCCCGGCTGAGTTTGGAAGACAGGACCAGGTTGTGCGAGCCGCCTGCATTGCCGGTGGTTTGCATGCCCAGCTTGCGGGCTGAATAGCTGCTGAGGAAATAGCCCTCGACCAAACCATCGCGGATGACCTGACGAGGCTGGGTTTTCACGCCCTCTTCGTCGAACATCGAGCTGCCTTTGCCGCGCTTGACAAACGGGTCCTCATGGACTTGCAGGTGCTCGGGCATGACTGGTGTGCCCAACGAATCGAGCAAAAAACTGCTTTTGCGGTAGAGCGCAGCGCCACTGAGGGCATGCACCAAACCACCAAGCAAACCGGCTGCCAAAGGTGACTCGAACAAGACAGGGCAGCTGGTGGTGGGGATTTTGCGCGCGCGCAAGCGGCTCAGGGCACGTTCGGCAGCGTAACGGCCAACGGCTTCGGGCGCGGCCAGCTCGTCAGGGTGGCGCATCGAGCTGTACCAGTGGTCGCGTTGCATGTCATCACCCTTGCCTGCGATCGGGGCAACCGAAATGCTGTGGCGCGAGCTGGCGTAACCGCCTCGAAACCCGTGGGTATGGGCGCTGAAAAAATGGCTTTGTTGGGCAGACACGCCCGCACCTTCGCTGTTGGTGATGCGCTTGTCGGTGCCCATGGCCGCACCCTCACAGCGCAGCGCCAATTCGGCCGCTTGCTCGCTGTGGATCGCCCAAGGGTGAAACAAATCGAGGTCGGCATGGTGTTGGGCGATCAGGTCCGGGTCGGGCAAGCCGGCCATCGGGTCTTCGGCGGTGAAGCGTGCAATGTCATAGGCGGCTTGCACGGTGCGCTCGATGGCGGCGGCTGAAAAATCAGAAGTGCTGGCGTTGCCCCGGCGGGTACCCAGATAGACCGTCACCCCCAAGGATTTGTCGCGGTTGCGCTCGACATTCTCCAACTCGCCTTTGCGAACAGAAACGCTCAAGCCCGTGCCCTCCGAGGCCTCGGCGGCGGCATTGGTGGCCCCGAGCCGCTGGGCGCAGATCAAAGCGGAGTCAACCAGGTCTTCAAATTGGGCTCGGCTGTGGCTGAAACCTGGCAAAGCTTGGGTGGCGGGTGTTCTAGAGGGGTGTGGGGTGTGGTTCATATCGACGGCTATGATACTTCTCCCCTTATAACCACACGCCATGTCCCGCAAACCCACCAAAGGCTATTACGTCAAAGGCCATTTCGTTGCCGAAGGCAGCGATCTCGATCTCGAGCTCAAGCGCGAGCTCAAGGGCAGCGACACCGCCAGCAAAACCGATCTCAAGCGCGAAAGCGATGCCCTGCAAAAGCTCGGCGAAGACCTGTTGCTGCTGCGTATCCCCGCCCTGCAGCAGTTGGTGGCGCAAGCACAGGTGCCCGAGGCCTTGAACGAAGCCATTGCAGAGGCGAAAAAAATCAGCAACTTCGAGGGCAAGCGTCGACAAATGCAATATGTCGGCAAGCTCATGCGCAAACTCGACGAAGAACAGGTAAAGGCCATCCGCGATGCACTCGATGTGCAGCACAACGGCAGTGCCGAAGAAACCTTAGCACTGCACATGGCAGAGCATTGGCGTGACCGGCTGTTGCAAGACGACAGCGCCTTGGCCGACTGGCTCAACGCCCACCCGGACACCGACAGCCAGCAGTTGCGGACCTTGGTGCGCCAAGCCCGCAAAGACGGTTTGCCCGATAAAACCGCGGTCTCCCAAGGCCAATTTCCCAGACAAGGCAAGGCCTACCGAGACATGTTCAAGCTGGTGCGCGATCACCTGAAAGCGGCCCACCCACACCCAAGCCATCAGCCATGACGACCTTCCAGCTTGACACGGTGCGCATCGGCATCGTCTCCATCAGCGACCGCGCATCCAGCGGCAGCTACGAAGACAAAGGTTTGCCCGCCCTGCGCGACTGGCTGGGCCAAGCGTTGCAAAACCCCCTGGAATTCGAGCCGCGACTCATCCCCGATGAGCAAGCTTTGATCAGCCAAACCTTGATCGAGTTGGTAGACGCCGGTTGCCATTTGGTACTGACCACAGGTGGGACTGGCCCGGCAAAGCGGGATCTGACGCCCGAGGCCACCTTGGCCGTGGCCGACAAAGAGATGCCCGGCTTTGGTGAGCAAATGCGCCAGATCAGCTTGCGATTTGTGCCCACGGCCATTTTGTCTCGCCAAGTGGCGGTGATCCGTGGCGAATCGCTGATCATCAATTTGCCTGGTCAGCCCAAATCGATCACCGAAACCCTGGGCGGTTTGAAAAGCCCTGAAGGCCAGGTCCTGGTGGATGGGATATTCGCGGCCGTCCCGTATTGCGTTGACCTGATCGGTGGGCCTTACCTGCAAACCCATGACGCTTTTTGCAAAGCGTTTCGCCCGAAATCAGCGACCCGCCCGCTTGCCTGATGGGTCTTCGATGCGCTGCAAAGCCGTGGCGTTGATGTCAAAGAACATGTCTTTGAAATACAAGCGGTAGGGCTCGGTCAACGGGGCGTGAAGCTGGCTCGGCTTGGACCTGTTGGCTGATTGACCCAAGACCACTTCATCCGGTGAGAACTTCAAGGTTGAAAAAATATAGTGCTCGATCGATTTCAAAAACAGCACGAAATGCGGCACATTCAACTGACCCGGCTCTTCACAAATGAAGCGCCAGTGGGCGTGGTGTTGGTTGGGCGGTGTTAACTGCAGGTTGAACAAAAAGTTGTTCACCAACAAACCGTATTGCTCCAAGCTGAAAGACAACTCGCCGTAGATCGCCTCTTCGCCTTCACGAACCAGCATCAAGTGGTGGGGATGTAATTTGATGAAGGGCGACATGCAGTGACTGATCAGCGGGGTTGAAATGGTAAAAGCAGTATTTGAACTGCTAAAACCTGCTCAATCGATCAGTTTGTTGAGTTTTTCAATTTCTAAATGAGCATTTTTTGCCGCATCTTTTGGCAGACAGTCAGTGCCATGGCTGGTTTGGGCAGCCAGCTTTTCCAGAGCCTGCCAGAGCATGGCGGTTTGCTTGTCTTGCTCGGCAGCATGGTCAATCAAGCCGCGCATGGCCTGGCTCAAGGGGTCGTCGTTTTGCGTCACGCCATAGGCAGAAAAGCCCATCTTGGAGGCGACCTCTTCGCGCTTGGCATCTGACTGCGCTTGGATGATGCGCGCTGGGTTGCCGACCGCTGTTGCACCCGCTGGCACGGGTTTGATCACCACCGCATTGCTGCCGATCCTGGCGCCATCACCGACCATGAAGCCGCCCAAGACTTTCGCCCCAGCGCCCACCACCACGTCTTTGCCTAAGGTGGGATGGCGTTTGGCGCCCTTGTAAAGGGAAGTGCCGCCCAAGGTCACGCCTTGGTAAATCGTGCAGCCGTCGCCAATTTCAGCCGTCTCGCCCACCACCACACCCATGGCATGGTCAAAGAACACACCGGAGCCGATTTTGGCAGCCGGGTGAATTTCAATGCCAGTGAAAAAGCGCGAAAGATGCGAGATGAAACGACCCAGCAAAAACAAACCTGCTTGCCAGCAAGCATGGGCTAACCGGTGAAACAGCAATGCGTGCAAGCCGGGATAGCAGGTCAGCACCTCCAGCCAACCACGGGCAGCCGGGTCGCGGTCGAGTATGGTTTGCGCGTCAGCGCGGATTCTTGAAAACATTCTAGGAGTCTAACTTTTTCCCTTGGCCGACTGGCTCATCGCCTTGGCAATCCCGCGCAGGATGTGGACTTCTTCCTGACTCAATCCAGCGCGGTTGAAAAGCTGGTTGAGGCGAGGCATGAGCTTTTTGGGTGCTGCTGGGTCAAGAAAGCCGATGTCTACCAGGGAATCCTGCCAGTGTTGCAGCATGCCCGCCACCTGCGTCGCATCTGCATGATGGGCGTCTTGGGTCGCACCCTGCACCGCATAGCCCCCCAAAGCCAGTCGCCACTCATAGGCCACCACTTGCACCGCGCTGGCCAGGTTCAGGGAACCAAAGCCGGGGTCGGTCGGGATGCTCAAAGCAACGTGGCAACGGTATACGTCCTCGTTTTTCATGCCAAAGCGCTCTGAGCCAAACAAAAATGCCATGCCGCCCTCGCCCGTGGGTGTTGGCAGCATGGCGAAATGTTCGCGGGGGGTTCGGGTGGGCGGGCCAAAGTCCCGCGGGGTCATGGCCGTGGCGCACAGGTGGGTGATGCCGTCCAAGGCTTCGTCCAAGGTGGCCACGATGCGAGCGTTTTCCAGCACATTCAAGGCACCACTGGCGCGTTGGATGGTCTCCTCGCGCCTGAGCACGTTTGCCCAGCGTGGCGCGACCAACACCAAATCGTCAAAGCCCATGACCCGCATGGCGCGGGCAGTGGCGCCCACATTGCCAGCATGGCTGGTGTCGATAAGGATGAAGCGGGTATGCATAGGGACTAAAATGCTGGCTATTGTCGCCGCCCATCTTGCCGGGCGCGTTTTTTGGATTCTCCTCGCCTCATTTGGTGCGCGCCTCACCGCCCACCGCCCCGCCCATGACCGTCGCCTCCTCCTCTTCCATCCACCCCATGCTCAACGTGGCCATCAAGGCTGCCCGTGCGGCTGGGGTGATCATCAACCGTGCCGCGCTGGACGTGGAGTCGGTGCGGGTCTCGCAAAAAATGGCCAATGACTTCGTGACCGAAGTCGACCATGCCAGCGAAAACACCATCATCGACACCCTGCTCACCGCCTATCCCGACCACGGCATCTTGGCCGAGGAATCAGGCCAAACACGCGGCAACCCCAACGCTGACAATATTTGGATCATCGATCCGCTCGATGGCACCACCAACTTCATCCATGGCTTTCCGTTTTACTGCATCAGCATTGCTTTGCAACACAAAGGCCGGCTGGAGCAGGCCGTGGTTTTCGACCCGACCCGTAATGATTTGTTCACCTCGACCCGAGGCCGTGGCGCATTCTTGAACGACCGCCGCTTGCGGGTGAGCAAACGCACCCGCTTGGAAGAGTGCTTGATCAGCACTGGTTTTCCGTTCCGGCCAGAGGATGATTACGCGGCTTACCTGCAAGTCATGGCCGATGTGATGCAACGCACCGCCGGCTTGCGCCGCCCTGGTGCTGCGGCACTCGATCTGGCGTACGTGGCGGCTGGCTTTTGCGACGGGTTTTTTGAAACCGGTTTGCAGCCCTGGGACATGGCTGCAGGCAGCCTGCTGATCACCGAGGCTGGCGGCTTGGTGGGTAATTTCACAGGCGATGCAGACTACCTGCACCAGCGGGAATGCATGGCGGCCAGCCCCAAAATTTACGCCCAACTCGTTCCCTTGTTGAACAAATACTCCAAGTTCGCCGGCGTGGAAGACAAGGCGCAAGCGAGCAAGCTGATTGGGCAGTTGCGCAAAGACCTCAACAGCGGCGAATAAATACCTTTTCTGGTGTTTGCATGGCCGACTTGTCCCAACACACCCCCATGATCGCCCAGTATTTGGGCCTCAAAGCGGACTTCCCCGACACCTTGCTGTTCTACCGCATGGGGGATTTTTACGAGCTGTTTTTCGAAGACGCCGAAAAAGCCGCTCGGCTGATGGACATCACGCTCACCCAACGCGGTCAGTCAGCGGGTCAACCCGTGGTCATGGCCGGTGTGCCCTTCCATTCGGTCGACAACTACCTGGCCAAGCTGATCAAGCTGGGCGAGTCGGTGGCCATCTGCGAGCAAGTCGGTGAGGTCGGCGGCAAAGGCCCCGTCGAGCGCAAAGTGTTGCGGGTGGTGACGCCGGGCACGCTGACCGATGCCGAACTCCTGAACGACAAAACCGAGGCCTATGTGCTGGCGGTGCACGCCAGCGATCGCGCGGGCAAAGCCCAAGGCTGTGGTTTGGCCTGGCTGAGTGTGACCGAAGGCGAGTTGCGCTTGGCCGAATGCGCCGCCAATGAGCTCCCCGGTTGGATCGCCCGGATTGCACCCAGCGAAGTGATTTTCAGCAGCGGGTTGCCTGCCCATTTGCGCCTGCTCTTGGCTGCTGCGCCTGTCAAAAGCGAACGTCCTGCTTGGGCTTTTGACAGCAGCCTGGGCCAACGCAAATTGCTGGAACAACTGCAAGCCGCCAGCTTGGTGGCGTGGCAAGCGCAAGACCTGTGGCAAGCCCACGCCGCGGCCTCGGCTTTGCTGGCCTATGCAGAGCACACCCAAGGGCGCAGCCTCACCCATGTGCAAAAGCTGCGGGTGGAACGCAATGAGGAACGTATCGACCTGCCGGCCACCACAAGGCGTAATTTGGAACTCACGCAAACTTTGCGCGGCGAAGACAGCCCCACTTTGTTTTCCTTGATGGACACCTGCATGACCGGCATGGGCAGCCGACTGCTCAAGCGCTGGCTGTTGGAACCACCGCGGGAACGCAGCTTGGCCCAACAACGTTTGGACGCGATTGCTGCCCTGCAGGGTGAGCATGGCGCGGGGGTCTGGCGTGAACTCCGCTTGGCTCTCAAGGGCCTGGGTGATGTGCAACGCATCAGCGCGCGCATGGCTTTGCGGCAGGTGCGCCCGCGCGAATTGGTGGCCCTGGGAGCGGCTTTGCAACGCGCCAGCGCTCTGCCTGCAATCTTGAAGCCCGCCTTGCCAACCCCTTGGCTCCACACCTTGGCGGCGGCTTTGCAAGCCCCACCCGAATGCGCCGCCCTGCTGCAAGCGGCTTTGCTGCCCGAACCCGCGTCCATGGTGCGCGACGGCAACATCATCAACCATGGCTTTGATGCCGAGCTTGACGAGTTGCGCGCCATCCAAAACAACGGCGATGCATTTTTATTGGCGCTGGAAGTGCGCGAACGCGAGCGCACCGGCATTGCCAACCTCAAGGTGCAGTTCAACCGGGTGCATGGCTATTACATCGAGGTGACGCAAGGCCAACTGGACCGTGTGCCGGACGACTACCGGCGTCGTCAAACCCTGAAGAACGCAGAGCGTTTCATCACCCCCGAACTCAAAGCCTTTGAAGACAAAGCCTTGTCGGCCCAAGACCGTGCATTGGCAAGAGAGAAATACCTCTACGAGCAATTGCTGGACAACCTGCAAATCTTTGTCCCTGCGCTCGGCCAAGTGGCCTGGGGCTTGTCCACCTTGGATGTGTTGTCCACCTTGAGTGAGCGCGCTTTGACGCTGAACTGGTGCGCTCCCGAGTTGGTGAACACGCCCGAAATCAGCATCACGCAAGGCCGTCATCCGGTGGTCGAGTCGCGCTTAGGTGAAACTGGTGGCAGCTTCATTGCCAACGACACGCAACTCGGCCCCACGCAGCGCATGCAAATCATCACCGGTCCGAACATGGGCGGCAAGTCCACCTACATGCGGCAAGTGGCGCTGATCGTGCTCTTGGCCAGCATCGGTAGCCATGTGCCTGCCAGCGCATGCAGGCTGGGGCCGATCGACGCCATCCACACCCGCATTGGCGCAGCCGACGATCTCGCCAATGCCATGTCCACCTTCATGCTCGAGATGACCGAGGGCGCGCAAATTTTGAACAACGCCACACCGCAAAGCTTGGTGCTGATGGACGAAATTGGACGCGGCACCTCGACCTTTGACGGCCTGGCCTTGGCCAGCGGCATCGCCACCTATTTGCACGACAAGACCCAGGCATTCAGCTTGTTTGCCACGCATTATTTCGAGCTCACCGAATTCGCCTCTAACCACCGCGCCGCGGTGAACGTGCATGTAAGCGCAGCCGAGAGCGGCAACGATGTGGTGTTCTTGCACGAGATTCAAGCTGGCCCAGCGAGTAAAAGCTATGGCATTCAAGTCGCGCGTTTGGCTGGCATGCCCACTGCAGTGCTCAACCACGCCAAACATGCCTTGTCAGCCCTGGAGTCTGACGCGCAAGCCAGTCGCGCCCAGGTGGATTTGTTTGCCGCACCGCCAGACAGCATCGACAGTGGTCCCAGCCCCTTGCAAACGGCCTTGAACCAAATCGACCCCGACACCTTGAGCCCGCGTGAAGCGCTGGACGCGCTCTACGCCTTAAAGAAAATCTCATGAACCCAGTGACTGTAAAACCCGTCCCCAGTGGCACGCCGCTGGTGCTTTTTTTCCATGGCAACAGTTTTCCGGCCAGCACCTACAAGGTCATGTTGAATGAATTGCGCCGACGTGGTTTGCAAGTACATTCGCTTGAAAAAATCGGCCACAACCCTGCCTACCCGGTGACCAGCAACTGGCCGCATTTGGTGGAAGAGGTCCAAGCTTTTGCCAGACCGTTGGTGGATGCACACCAAGGCCCCGTGGTGTTGGTGGGGCATTCGCTGGGTGGGATGCTCAGCTTGATGCTGGCTGCGCAGTACCCTGAGTTGGCCCATGCGGTGGCGATGGTGGACGCACCTGCAGTGGCGGGTTGGCAAGCCCATGTGTTGCAGCTGTCCAAGAAGCTGTCGTTGACAAATACATTCTCACCCGGTGCGGTGAGTCAAAAACGCCGCCATGTGTGGGCCAACTTGGAAGAAGTGCGGGCGCACTTTGCCAGCAAAAAGCATTTCGCCCGCTGGCATCCGCAAGTGCTGGAAGACTACATTCAACATGGCACCGAAGAAGCGCTGGTAGACGGTCAAGTGCAACGTGTGTTGTGTTTTTCGCGTGATATCGAAACCCAGATCTACAACAGCGTGCCGCACAACTTGGAGCTCATCCTCAAGCGTCACCCGCTGAAGTGCCCGGTGAGTTTGGTGGCCGCGCGGCATTCCCGTGAAATGCGGATTGCAGGCGGTGACTTCACCAAGCGGGTCACCAAGGGGCGCGTCACCATCATCGACGGCACGCACTTGGTGCCGATGGAAAGCCCCCTGGCCACCGCCGCTGCGGTGGAAGCGGCGATTTTGAACATGCTCGGGCCAGTGGTGAGTCAATCACTCAGCCTGCCAAACCACCAGGCCACTGTATGACGTGGCCAACACCACCACACCAAAAGCAATCCGGTAGTAGGCAAACACCACAAAACTGTGGGTGGCGATATAGCGCAGTAGCCAGCGCACACAAGCCCAGGCGCTCAGGAACGAGAACACCAAACCCACCGCGAACATGGGCACATCGGCCATGCTGAGCAAAGCGCGTTCTTTGTACAAGCTGTAAGCGCCTGCGCCAATGAGTGTGGGAATGGCCAGGTAAAAGGAGAAGTCGGTGGCGGCTTTGCGACTGAGGCCAAGCAACATGCCACCAATGATGGTCGCCCCACTGCGGCTGGTGCCAGGCACCATGGCCAGGCATTGAACCAAGCCCACTTTCAAGGCGTCCCAAGGCGTCATGCTCTCGACATTGACGATGCGCGCATGGTCGTCCGGGTGGCCATCGTGCAAAGGCTTGCGGCCCCAGCCCTCCACCCACAAAATGATGAAGCCGCCGATGATGAAAGTAGAGGCCACCACGGTGGGCGTGAACAAATGCGCTTTGATGGCCTTGCCAAACAGCAGGCCCAACAACACCGCAGGCAGAAAAGCAATCAGCACATTGAGGACAAATCGACGGGCCAGCCATTGGGTGGGCAGTGCAATGACCGTGCTTTTGATTTTTTCCCAATACACAATGATGACGGCGAGGATCGCACCGGTTTGAATGGCAATGTCAAAGACCTTGGCTTTCTCGTCGTCAAAGCCCAGCAAGGCGCCCGCGAGGATGAGGTGACCGGTGGACGAAATGGGCAAAAATTCGGTCAGACCTTCCACGACGCCCATGACAGCGGCTTTCAAAAGCAACATGAAATCCACGGCGTATCCTTTTGATTAATTGCGGTTTATTCTAATCGCCGGTCAATCTTGACTTGATTTGGCATGCGTGGTTGGGATGGGTTTAGCGGCGCACTTGTGCACCCCTAAAATCTTCGCATGACCAAACCCGCCTCTTCTGCCACACCCGAAGAACTCAAACCCAGCAACTTTCTGCGCCAGATCATCGAAAACGATTTGGACAAAGGCACTTACGCCAACCGCCGCTGGGCCGGCAGCCCGGGAGACGCGGCGCACCATGCCAAGGGCCAGCCAGACCCCGCCAAGATCCGCACCCGCTTTCCGCCCGAGCCCAATGGCTATTTGCATGTGGGCCACGCCAAAAGCATTTGCATCAACTTTGGCCTGGCCCAAGAGTACGGCGGCGTGTGCCACTTGCGCTTTGACGACACCAATCCCGAAAAAGAAGACACCGAATACGTCAACGCCATCATCGACGCGGTGAAGTGGCTGGGCTTTGACTGGCGCCAAGCGGGCAACGACGCGCCCTACCAAGCCAGCGACTATTTCGACTTCATGTACCGCGCCGCCGAACATTTGATTCAAACCGGTCACGCCTATGTGGACGAACAAACGGCTGATGAGATGCGCAACAACCGGGGTGACTTTGGCAAGCCCGGCGTCAACAGCCCGTTTCGCTCCCGCACCGCTGCCGAAAACCTCAGCCGCTTTCGCGAGATGCGCGACGGTCAGTTGGCAGATGGTGCCGCTGTGCTTCGCGCCAAAATTGACATGGCCTCGCCCAACATCAATATGCGCGACCCGGCCATCTACCGCATACGCCGCGCCACCCACCACCACACAGGCGACACATGGTGCATCTACCCGATGTACACCTTTGCCCACCCGATTGAAGACGCGCTAGAGCAAATCACCCACAGCATTTGCACCTTGGAATTCGAGGACCAACGCCCTTTCTACGACTGGCTGATGGAGCGCTTGTCGCAAGCCACCACGCTGCCTGATGGCAGCACGGTGTCGGGTTTGTTGGCCTCGCCTGCACCCAAGCAATACGAGTTTGCACGGCTGAACCTCACCTACGTCATCACCAGCAAACGCAAGCTGGCGCAATTGGTCAATGAAGGCAAAGTCAGCGGTTGGGACGACCCGCGCATGCCAACAATAGTCGGCTTGCGGCGCCGCGGTTACACGCCCGAGAGCCTTCGCTTGTTTGCTGACCGGATTGGCGTGACCAAAAGCGACAGTTGGATCGACTACAGCACCTTAGAGGGCTGCTTGCGCGAAGACTTGGAACTCAAAGCCCACCGCGCCATGGCGGTGCTCGACCCCGTCAAACTGGTGCTCACCAATTGGGATGAAACATTTGGCGCTGGCCATTTGGAGCCCTGCACCCTGCCCGCCTTGCCGCACCCGCCCGAAGGCCAGCCCGAACCCGCTGCGCGGCAATTCACCATCGGCAAAGAAGTGTGGATTGAGCGGGACGACTTCGCAGAAGTGCCCCCCAAGGGCTACAAGCGTTTGAGCCCGCCACAAAGCAACCCCGATGGGTCCACATCCCCCGGCGCGGTGGTGCGCTTGAAAGGTGGCTTTGTGGT
>CAMCES010000034.1 GCA_945873925.1 Bordetella parapertussis | reverse complement strand
CCGAGCGCCCACGGCGGTCCACATGCTGTGGGTGCGCGTGGGTTCGATGGACGAGGTCGATGGCACCACCGGTGTGGCCCATGTGCTCGAGCACATGCTTTTCAAGGGTTCGACCACAGTCAAACCAGGCGAGTTTTCCAGGCGAGTTGCCGCTTTGGGTGGGCGCGAAAACGCCTTCACCAACAAGGACTACACAGGCTATTACCAGCAAATCCCCGCCGCCCGTTTGCAAGAGGTCATGCGCTTGGAGGCCGATCGTTTTGCGAATAACCAATGGCCAGACGCTGAGTTCGATAAAGAAATCGAAGTGGTCAAAGAAGAGCGCCGCATGCGCACCGAGGATGTGCCGCGCATGATGCTGTTCGAGCAACTCAGTGCCGCCCAGTTCATGGCGTCGCCTTACCGCCGCCCGGTCATCGGCTGGATGAACGACCTCGATGCTATGACGCCGGATGACGCCCGCGCCTTCTACAAGCGTTGGTATGTACCCGCCAACGCCGCCGTGGTGATCGTCGGTGACGTGGATGTCAAACAGGTCAAGCAGTGGGCCGATGAGATTTATGGCCGCATTCCCTCAGGCGCGTTGCCCAGCCGCAAACCGCAGGTTGAGCCCGCCCAAAACGGCGTTCGCCGTGTGCAATTCAAGGCGCCTGCCGAACAAGCCTATGTCGCCTTGTCATGGAAGGTACCTGGTTTCACCGGGTTCAACGAAGAGCCGCAGACCCAAGACGCTTTGGCCCTCAATATGTTGGCCGCAGTGCTCGATGGTTACAGCGGGGCTCGCCTGGAACGGGCCTTGGGTCAGGGTGAAAACCGACTGGCTGACAGCGTGGGTGCCTACAACAGCTTCAGTGGTCGTGGTCCTCAAGTGTTTTCTTTGGACGGTGTGCCAGCCAAAGGCATAACCCCAGCGCAACTCGAAGCAGCCTTGCGGGCGCAAATCACGCGCATCGCGACCGAGGGCGTGAGCGAGTCCGAGATGAAGCGCGTGCGGGCACAGTGGCAAGCGTCCAAGGTGTTTCAGCGTGACTCTCTGTTCAACCAAGCCCGTGAAATGGGCACCGACTGGATCGAGGGCTTGCCGCTCGATACCCCTGATCGCTTGATCGACCGTTTGGTGGCCATCACGCCTGCGCAAGTGCAGCACGTGGCCAAAACCTATTTTGGTGACGACAACCTGACTGTGGCCACCTTGATCCCGCAAAGCGGGCCAAGACCACCGCTTCGCAAACCACCTTCTGGTGCCAGACACGCCGGGGAGGGCGCACGATGAAACGCTTACTGACAGTGGCCCTGAGCTTCTTCGTTTGGCACAGCCAAGCCCTCGCTGGCATTCCCATCCAACATTGGACGATGGACAACGGCGCCCAGGTGTACTTGATTGAAGTGCCTGGCCTGCCCATGGTGGACATCCAACTGGAGTTGGACGCGGGCGACCGCCGAGACACTGCTGGTTTGAACGGCTTGGCCAGCGCCACGGCTTTCATGCTGGGCAAAGGCGTCAAAGCCTCTGACACCCAGCCAGCCATGGATGACAACGCCTTGGGCGAAGCTTGGGCCGATTTGGGCGCCTTGGCCAGCGCCAAAGCCAGCAACGACCGCATGAGTCTGGGCTTGCGCACACTCACCCGAGAGGACATCTTGGATGCTGCGATCGCGCTGGCAGCACGTCAACTGGCCTACCCCAGTTTCCCCGAAGCGATATGGCAAACCGAGCGTGAGCGCTGGGTCGCCAGCATCAAAGAAGCCAAAACCAAGCCCGCCACCCTGGCCAACCAAGCCTATGAAAAAGCGGTGTTTGGCGACCATCCCTATGGCGATGAAACCGATGAAGCCAGTGTCAGCCGCTTGACCACGGCGCTGATGGCGCAGTTTCACCAGACGCATTTCCGTACCTGTCATGCCAAGCTGAGCCTGGTTGGCGCGGTCAACCGTGCACAGGCCCAGGCGCTGGTCACCAAGCTGCTGCAAGGCTTGCCCCAAGACCCGGCTTGCCCCAGCTTGCCTGTCGTGCCTGAGGTCAAGCCCTTGACACAAGCGCAACGCCTGTCCATCCCCTTCGAGTCAGCCCAAGCCCATGTGTTCATCGGGCAGCCTGGCATCGCGCGGCAAGACCCGGACTTTTTGGCGTTGACGGTGGGCAACTATGTCCTGGGTGGCGGCGGTTTCGTGTCGCGCTTGACCGAGCAAGTGCGCGAAAAGCGCGGCCTGAGCTACAGCGTTTACAGCTATTTCTCGCCTGGCATGCACGCCGGTGCGTTCACCGTCGGCTTGCAAACACGGCCTGACCAAGCCACTCAAGCGGTGCAAGTCGCGCAATCGGTGGTGGCCGAGTTTGTGAAAAACGGCCCCACGGACAAAGAAGTTCAAGCCGCCAAAGACTTTTTGATTGGCGGTTTCGCGCTGCGCTTGGACAGCAACAAAAAGCTGATGGACAACCTGAGCAATATCGCTTGGTATGGCCTGCCGCTTGACTACTTGGACACCTGGACCGCACAGGTCGACAAGCTGACTGCCAAAGACATCCAACAAGCCTTTGCCCGCCACCTGCAGCCCGAGCGCATGGTCACCGTGATTGTGGGCGTCCAGCAGCCGTGACCAAGGGCGAGGTTCGCATCATTGGCGGGCTTTGGAAGCGCAGCAAGCTGCCCTTGGCCAAGGTAGTCAATCTGCGACCTACACCAGACCGGGTGCGGGAAACCTTGTTCAACTGGTTGGGCCAAGACCTGCGCGGCTGGCATTGCCTGGACGCTTTCTCAGGCACCGGTGCGCTGGGCTTTGAAGCGGCTTCAAGGGGTGCTGCCTCGGTGCTGTGCTGTGAATCCAACGCCTTGTGTGTGGAAGCCATGCAAAAAAGCCAAGCCAAGCTGCAAGCCACTCAAATGCGTATCCAGCGCGGCGATGGTTTGGCTGTCTTGCGCCAACAAGCGCCCAACAGCCTGGACCTGGTGCTGCTCGACCCGCCTTATGACTTTCCGCTCTATGACAAAGCGCTGGCCTCAGCCCATGCCTGCATCAAACCCAGCGGCCAGGTGTACCTCGAGTCGGGTAAAGCATGGTTGGCTGACGATTTGTTGGCGATGGGCTGGCTGCTGACACGACACCTCAAGGCGGGCGCGGTCCATGCGCACTTGCTGCAGAGAGCGTCATAATCAGCCGCAGTCCTCTCCTACACTGAGCCGCCATGTCCCAACCTGTGATCGCGATCTACCCCGGCACTTTTGACCCGATCACCTTGGGGCACGAAGACATCGTGCGCCGCGCATCGCGCATGTTTGACCAGGTGGTGATCGCCGTGGCCCGCGCCCACCATAAAAAAACCATGTTCACCCTGGATCAGCGCGTCGACATGACCCGCCAAGCCTTGGCCGATTGCGCCAACGTCCAGGTGCACACCTTTGAGGGCTTGGTGATTGATTTCGCCAAAAACATGGGGGCGCATACCATGGTGCGCGGCATCCGCTCCATGACCGACTTTGACTATGAGTTTCAACTCGCTGGCATGAACCGGCGCTTGGCACCCGACATCGACTCGGTGTTTTTGAACACCTTGGATGTGCACCAATGCATCTCCAGCACCTTGGTGCGAGAGGTCGCGAGCTTGGGCGGCGACGTGGCGCAGTTTGTCTCGCCCAGCGTCTTTCAGTTCATGGCGACGCATGTCAAGCCGGTCAATTGAGGCTCAGTCATGGCTTTGATGATCACCGACGAGTGCATCAACTGCGATGTCTGCGAACCCGAATGCCCGAATGACGCCATCTATATGGGCGTCTTGATCTATGAGATCAACCCCACCAAATGCACCGAATGCGTCGGCCACCATGACGAGCCGCAATGCGTGCAGGTGTGCCCGGTGGCCTGCATCCCGGTGAATCCCGAGCACATCGAAAGCCAAGACAGCTTGTGGGCCAAATTCCGGGACTTACAAACGCAGGCCGGCCGCACGGTCTAGGGCCAAGTGGTCAGAAAACTTTACTCAGCCGCGCTGGGTTTGGCTTTTTTCTTGGCGGTTTTTTTGCTTTTCTTTTTTTTCTTTTTGGCAGGCTTCTTGGTTTCGCCGTTCATGTCGCTGGCCTGTGCTTTGAAGGCCTCGCCTTTTTGGGGCTTGGCCATCTCAGGCTGATCGTCACAAGCCTGCAAGAGACCGTTTTTTTCGCACTGCAGCGGCGGCGGGGCGGGGGGTTTGGCTGTGGCACCCATCGGTGCGGCCAAACACAGACTAAGCAGTGCCAGGCTCAGGGCCTGCGGGAGTGGGTGGTGTTTCATGCAATGCGCCTTCCTTGGTAGGGGCCGCCGCCGGTCTTGGCGGTTTGGGCCTGGGCGGCTTGCTGGTGTGCACCTGTTGGGTGGCTTTCACCATGTCGCCGCTCACCATCAAGGCTACGGCTGGCAGGGTTCGATCCATGCAAGTGTCAATTACTTTTCGCTGGTCTGGTGCAGGCTTCTTCAAAACCCAGTGAATCACTTCCGACTTGACACCGGGGTGACCAATGCCTAAGCGCAGCCGCCAATAGGCGTCGGTACCCAGTTGGGCATGGATGTCTCGCAAGCCGTTGTGGCCAGCGTGGCTGCCGCCGAGCTTGAGCTTGGCTTCGCCTGGCACCAGGTCCAACTCGTCATGCGCAACCAACACCTGGTCTGGATCGATTTTGTAGAACCGCGCCAGGGCGGCCACCGACTTGCCCGACACATTCATGAAGGTGGAGGGTTTCAACAGCCAAATGGTTTCCCCCTCAAGCGTGGTGCGCGCGGCCCAGCCGTGGAAGTTTTTTTCGGGCTGCAACTGCACTTTGACTTGCTGGGCCAACTGATCGATCCACCAAAAGCCCGCGTTGTGGCGGGTGTCTTCGTATTCAGTGCCCGGGTTGCCCAGGCCGACAAACAGTTTGATCATGGTGTGGATTATCTCGCCCAAGAAAAAGCCCGCTCAAGGCGGGCTCTCCAAGGACGCGGGCGAAGAATTACTTCTTGCCTTTGCCTTTGGCAGGTGCGGCTGCAGGGGCAGCAGCTTCAGGTGCGACTTCTTCGGCCACAGACACCACGCTCACCAACACAGGGTTGTTTTTGCCGTGGACCACGGCTTTGACACCCTTGGGCAGGGTGATGTCGTTCACGTGCAGTGAGTTGCCTTTTTTCAGGCCGCTCAAGTCCACCGCTATGAATTCAGGCAAATCGGCTGGCAGGCAGGCGATTTCGAGTTCGGTGATCACAGGGTTGACCAAGCAGGCATCGGTTTTGACCGCAGGCGAATTTTCCTGGCCGCTGTAGTGGAGTGGCACTTTCATGTGCAACAGGGTATCGGCTTCGACGCGTTGGAAGTCGATGTGCAACACGAGTTGTTTGAAAGGGTGGTATTGCACATCCCGCAACAACACTTTGGAAGATTTGCCGTTGAATTCCATCTCGAGGATGGAAGCGTGGAAGGCCTCTTTTTTCAGGGCGTGCCACAAGGCGTTGTGGTCTAACTCGATAGATTGGGGTTCGTGGGCTTTGCCACCGTAAACGATACCGGGCGTGCGACCGGTGATACGCAGACGGCGGCTCGCACCCGTTCCCTGCTTTGTGCGCTCAAATGCGACGAATTTCATGGCTATCTCCAAGAGAAGTCCACCGCGACCAGTGTGACTTCGGTTTAAACAAGAGGCAGCAAGCTGCCCCAACAGATTGCGCTCCCACTTCGCCCAGCTTAAAAAAGCTGGTCTTGGTCGGAGAACAAACTCATGACCGACTCTCCTTTGGAGATGCGCTGGATGGTCTCAGCGATCAAGGGTGCCACGGAGAGTTGGCGGATTTTTTGGCATTGGGCAGCATCTGCGCTCAAAGGAATGGTGTTGGTGATCACGACTTCGTCCAAGTCGTCGCCCTTGGAGATGCGCTGGAGCGCGGGGCCAGAGAATATCGGGTGTGTGCAGTAGGCATAGACCTTTTTGGCGCCGCGCTCTTTGAGCACTTCGGCAGCTTTGAGCAAGGTGCCGGCGGTGTCGATCATGTCGTCCATGATCACGCAGTTGCGGCCCTCGATATCGCCGATCACATGCATGACCTCGCTGATATTGACCTTGGGGCGGCGTTTGTCGATGATGGCCAGGTCGCAATCGAGCTGCTTGGCCAGGGCACGGGCCCGCACCACGCCACCGACGTCGGGCGACACCACGATCAGGTCATCGTAATTCTTCAGCCGCAGATCGCCCAGCAAGACGGGCGAGGCGTAGATGTTATCAACCGGAATGTTGAAAAAGCCCTGAATTTGGTCGGCATGCAAGTCCATGGTCAGTACCCGTGCCACGCCAACGGTTTGCAGCAAATCGGCCACCAACTTGGCGGAAATCGGTACCCGCGAGGAACGCGGACGTCGGTCTTGGCGGGCATAGCCGAAATAGGGAATGACCGCGCTGATGCGCTCGGCGGACGCTCTTTTGAGGGCGTCGACCATGATCAGCAATTCCATCAGGTTTTCATTGGTCGGGGAGCAGGTTGACTGCACCACAAACACATCGCGGGCGCGCACGTTTTGTTTGATCTCAACCGTGACTTCTCCGTCGGAGAAGCGGCCAACCTCAGCAGCGCCCAAGCCAATGCCCAAATGTCCCGCAATTTCAGCAGCCAAGACTGGGTTGGCGTTGCCGGTGAAAACCATGAAATCCGGTTGCGGGTTCGACATGAGACGACCTGAGGTTAAAAAAACAAAGGGCAACGGTTTGCAGTGAGTGCCGCAAACCCTTGCCGCTTCCGTCCAAAGCAAAAGGGTGGCAGGGGAAGAAGGATTCGAACCTTCGCATGCTGGAATCAAAATCCAGTGCCTTAACCAACTTGGCGACTCCCCTACACGGGAAGATTGTTTTTCAACAAACTTCCTGCTAAACGTCGCAAGAGGACCATCCAGCCAGGGGATGAACCTCTAAATTGCTGCACCTTTGCAACTGCCAGCCTGGGGGCGGTTTGGTTAAAACCGTTTGAGGGTCGACAAGGGCAAATACCGCGCTTCCTGAACCAGTTATCCGGGCTGTAAAACCTTGGCACTCAAACCATTTCAGCGCTTGAGACACCTCGGGACAAAGCCTTTGGGCAACTGCTTGCAAGTCATTGCACCCGAAGGCGTATGGCTGTGAAGCAAAGCGAGAAATTGTAGCAGGAGAAGTGTCTTTTTTCAGGGCTGGGTCGCGAAAGATGTCTGCCGTCTCCAAGCCCTGGGGGGGCTTGAGGATGGCAAAGTGAGCCTGTGGCAGTGCCAGGGGTTGCAAATCTTCGCCAATGCCTTGCACCCAGGCGTTGTGGCCGCGCACGAAAAAAGGCACATCCGCGCCCAAGCCCAGGGCAATGGGCAGCAGGCGTGACAGGGGCCAATCCAAACCCCAGAGCCGGTTCAGGGCCAATAAGCAGGTGGCCGCGTCCGAGGAGCCGCCGCCCAAACCCGCTTGCGCTGGCAGACGCTTGTCGATTTGGATCACCGCGCCAAACGAGGTGCCTGAGGCCTGTTTCAAAGCGCGGGCAGCACGCAAACACAGGTCATCGGCAGGCAAAGGCAGGGTCAGGTCTTCACGCAACAGCAGGCCGTCGCTGCGTCGATCGAAATGCAAAACATCCCACCAACCGACCAGCATGAACACCGACTGCAACAGGTGGTAGCCGTCAGCGCGTTTGCCCGTCACGTGCAAAAACAGGTTCAGCTTGGCAGGTGCTGGCACATGGTGAAGGGACTGCATGGCAACACTCAGCGGCGTGGATCAATCAGCAAAGTCAGTTGCAGGGCAGGCAGCGGGGCCTGGCGTTGGGCATAAATCCGTCGCCCGCTTGCAACTGTCTCGGACTTCAAGGTCCAGCCTGCCAGTTCGGGGCCGTCTTGGTCCAGCCAGGCCATGAGCGCGGGTATCGGCAAGGCTGAGCCGGTGATGGATTTGGTCAATGCCTCCATGGATTCGAAGGTCTGCACCTGTTGGCCTTGCAGCATCTGTGCGTTTTGTGGATTCCAGCGGGCCATCGCCAAGGTGGTACCGATGGCCGAGTAAAGGTAGAGTTCGCCAGCCTCTGGCAGACCATTCAATTCAAAGTTGGCGCTGAACTGCTCGGGCGGTTGTTGCAATACCTTCAAACTCAAGCGGCCCTCCCAATGGCCGGTGGCTATCAGACCGGCGGGTTGGGTGGGCGGAGAAAACAGGGCACACGAGGGCAACACAGCAGTCAAGGCCAAACCCAACAACCCCAGCTTGGCATGGCTGATGGGACACTTTAGGTTCAAAGTTTGACCTTCAGGCGCTTGAGGGTTTCGAGCAGGATTTCGTTGTCAGGCGCCATGCGCATCGACTCGCGCCACAGTTGCAGCGCCTTGTCGCGCTGCCCCAGGCTCCAGTGGACTTCGCCCAAATGCGCGCCGATCTCGGGGTCGTTTTTGGTGTCGTAGGCACGTTGCAAGATGGCCAAGGCGGCGACTTTGTTACCCATGCGGAATTCGACCCAGCCCAAGCTGTCGGTGATCATCGGGTCCTCAGGTGCAAACTCCAAGGCAGTGACGATCAATTCACGGGCTTCTTTGAGGCGCATATTGCGGTCTGCCAGCGCAAAACCCAGCGCGTTGTAGGCATGTTGGAAATCGGGTTTGGCTTCGATGATGCTGCGCAGCAACTTCTCCATCTCGACAAGTCGATTGAGCTTCTCGGCCATCATGGCCACCTCATAGCGCAAATCCAAATCATTTGGCGATTCTTTGGCCGCAGCCACCAGCACTTGGTAGGCTTGCTCATGTTGCTTGTTGTCACGCAGCAGCTTGACTTCGGCTTGCAAGCGCACACGCCCGGCTTGTGGGCTGTTGTTGGGTAATTGACGAATCAACTCACGCGCCTTGGCCAGGTTGCCTTTGCTGGCCAAGACATTGGCACGCTGCACCTGCACTTGCACCAGGGCATCTGGGTCATCGATTTGGTTGAGCCAAGCTTCCGATTCAGCCGTTTTCTTTTGGCGAAGCGCGATTTGGGAGAGCATCAAATAAGCCTGCGACAACCCACGCGCGGCTTCTTTGTTTTTCTCCAAATCAATGAAGCGCAGCAGGCCTTTTTGGGCCTCATTGTCTTTGTTGTTGTCAATCAGCATGGCGGCTTGCAGCAACCATGCTTCACTGAAAGCGGGGGCATTTTGGATCACCCACTCCAATTGAACATTGGCATCGTTGTTGCGCTGGTTGTCAATCAAGATCCGTGCATAGGACAAACGCAAAGGTGCGGCGATCTCGGAGGTGGAGATGAGTTTTTGCAGGATGTCCTCGGCTTCATTCAGCCCCAGCGAGAACAACTCCAGCGCCAACATGCCGGGTTCTATGACTTTGGGGTCGCCTGCAATCGCTTTTTTGACCGCGTCCAAGGCTTCGGGAAGTTTTTTGGCAGCCACCCGCATCCGGCCAATCGAGGTCCAGCTGGCTGCTGCTGTGGCGGGTTTGTCAACAAAGGGAACCAAGGCCTGTTCAACCACAGCCAGGGCAAGTTCCTTGTCTTGAACCTGTGTGTAGAGCTGAACCAGGTCGATGATTGCCTTGGATTGCTCTGCCTCGGGGGTCAGGGCTATGTCGGCGCGCAAAGGCAGCATGCTTTCGGGCAGTTGGTTAAGCGCGACGTGAATTTGCAGAACATATTTGTTGGCTTCGCGCGATTTGGGGTGCGCCTGCTTCCAGGCTTTCGCAGCGTTGAGCGCGGGTGGTCCAGAGCGAGCTGATGTGGCGATCTCGACCGCGCGTTTGTAAATTTGCTCGTCCCCGCTTTTGCGCGCCGCCTCCAGCATCAGGGAGTAGGCGCCAACCGAGTCGCCTTGTCCGGCTTTCATCTCAGCCAACACAATCATCAACATCCACTCGCTGCTGAGCTTGGAGTTGTTGATTTCCTGCGATGGCGGGTTGGGGTCGACTGGCTTGACTTGCGCATACGCTTGGCCACCCCAAAAGGCCAAGCACAAGCAAGAAGCGATTCCAAGGCGGGAAACGGGCATGGGCATGGGGCGTGGGCGATTTGACATTGCAGAATGATAATGCCAGCGTCTTGTCTGAGCCAGCGCCATGCCCGAATTACCCGAAGTTGAAGTGACCAGACTGAGTTTTGCCTCAGCCATCGCTGGCGCTCGCGTGCTGCAGGCCACGTTGGGCAAGCCTTTGCGCTGGTCCTTAGGATGTCAGCCGCAAGCCTTGATTGGCCGCCAGGTGCTGGGTGTGCGCCGCCGGGGCAAATACCTGTTGATCGACCTTGACCAAGGGCTGCTGCTGGTGCATTTGGGCATGTCGGGGGCTTTGTCTTTTGGCCCGGCTGGGGCATTGCCCGGTAAGCACGATCATTTCGATTTGCTCACCACCCAAGGCTTGTTGCGCTTACACGACCCGAGGCGATTTGGCGCGGTGGTGCATGCCGACAGCGAAGCCGACCCGGTCGCGCAAAAACTCTTGGGGCATTTGGGCGTCGAGCCGCTGGGGGATGGTTTTGCGCTTCAAACCTTCGCCCTAGCACTTAAAAAACGCCAGGCACCGATCAAACAAGTGTTGTTGGCGGGTGATGTGGTGGTGGGTGTCGGCAACATTTACGCCAGTGAAGCCTTGTTCATGGCGGGCATTCGGCCCACCACCCGCGCCGCCAAGCTCAGCAAACCCCGCAGCGCTCGCCTACACCAGGCCATCCAAACCGTGTTGGCCAAAGCCGTTCAACAAGGCGGCAGCAGCTTGCGCGACTTTTCCAATGCGCATGGGCAAACCGGGTATTTCCAACTCCAAGCCATGGTCTACGACCGCGCGGCCGAGCCATGCCGTGTTTGCAGCACTCCGATCAAACGCATCGTGCAAGGGCAGCGTTCCACTTTCTTCTGCCCGACATGCCAAAAGCCTTGAAACCCGCGAGTTTTGCCAAGCGCTTGGTGGCTTGGCAGCGTGTGCATGGAAGACATGACCTGCCCTGGCAACGCAGCCGCGATCCCTACCGGGTGTGGCTGTCTGAAATCATGTTGCAGCAGACCCAGGTGAGCACGGTCTTGGGCTATTTCGAGCGGTTTTTGCAGGCGTTCCCAACGGTTGGCCATTTGGCGCAAGCCAGCTTGGACCAGGTGCTTGGCCTGTGGAGTGGGCTGGGCTACTACAGCCGCGCCAAACACCTGCACCGTTGCGCCCAAGTGGTGGCTGCATCGGGCGGCGTGTTCCCGCAACAGGTGACTGCCTTGCAACGCTTGCCTGGCATCGGACCGTCCACAGCGGCGGCCATCGCCTCGCTTTGCTTTGAGCAGCGAGAAGCGATTTTGGATGGCAACGTCAAACGTGTCTTGACCCGCTTTCATGGGTTTGACCATGACTTGTCCTTTTCTGCCCATGAACAAGCGCTGTGGCAAATCGCTGAGGCCGACTTGCCCGTGAATGCCAAGGACATGCCTGCCTATACCCAGGGTTTGATGGACCTGGGAGCTACTTTATGCACCCGCAGCAAACCCGATTGCCCCCGCTGCCCGATGCGAACCGACTGTGTGGCATTCAAGCAGGAGCGGCCCACGCATTACCCGGTCAAAACCCGCAAGCTCAAGCGCAGTGCGCAGTCGCTGTGGCTGCTTTGCGCGGTGACCACGCAAGGCGAGGTTTGGTTGCAACAGCGGCCAGCCAAAGGGGTCTGGGCCAGTTTGTACACCCAGCCCTTGTTTGACAGCGAAGAGGATTTGCAGGCTGCGCTGCCTGCCAAGCTGCGCTTACGTTTGCAGGATGAACCCGCTTTTGTGCATGTGCTCACGCACAAAGATGTTCTCTTGCACCCCATGCATCTGAAACTCAAACAGCCCATGGACTTGGGCGAGGGCGCTTGGTTCAGTGCAGCCGATTGGCCGTCTTTGGGGCTGCCAACACCAGTGCGCAAGCTGCTTATTGGTCAAGCTCTCGGTGGCGCTTCAAGGTCACCCAATCGGCGCTGAAACGCTGGTGCAAACTCTCCACCAAAAACACCGAGCGGTGCTGACCACCGGTACAACCGATGGCCACGGTCACATAGCTGCGGTGGTCGTTGTTCAGCGAGGGCAACCAGTGCTTTAAGAAGCCTTCAATGTGTTGCTGCATGGCATGAACCGGGTCATGGGTTTGCAGCCAGTCAGCCACTGGCTGGTCGCGACCCGTCAGGGCCCGCAATTCGGGCTCGTAGTGCGGGTTGGGCAACATCCGTACGTCGAACACGAAGTCGGCATGCACCGGGATGCCGCGCTTGAACGCAAACGACTCGAACATCAGCGTCAACTGCGCGCTGGGTGCAGAGACCAAGGCATGCACATAGCTTTGCAGCTTGGATGCACGCAGCAAACTGGTGTCGATGATGTGCGACTCTTCGCGCAAATCGGCCAAGAGCTGGCGCTCGAGTTCAATCGCGGCCACCAAGTCCCGGGCGGAATGCGCACCATTGCTGGTGCCATGAGACAAAGGGTGGTTGCGCCGCGTTTCAGAAAAGCGGTGTAACAAGGTGTCGGTGCTGGCATCCAAAAACAGCAGACGGACATTCACTTCTTGGGCGCGCAGCTGGGCCAGTTGAGCGGGCACCAGGTGCAAGGCATTGGCGCTTCGCACGTCCATGGCGATGGCCACCTTGGCCTGTTCTTTTTGGTCTTCCAGTTGGACAAACGGCAGCAACAACTCGGGCGGGAGGTTGTCCACGCAGTAATAGCCCGCGTCTTCTAGAGCATGAATGGCAATCGACTTGCCCGAACCGGCCATGCCAGTGATCAGCACCAATTCGCGTTTCATGCTTTGCTTGCCTTGGCTTTGGGTTTGCCAGTCGCCATGCTCGCCAGCATCTCGCGGGCGTGGGCATGGGTGGTGTCGGACAAGCGCTCGCCGCCCAACATGCGTGCGATCTCTCGCACCCGATCTTCGCCTTGCACACTGTCCACCGCGCTGAAACTGCCTTGCTTGTCGCTTTGTTTGGACACCACCCAGTGGTGGTCTGCACACGCAGCCACTTGCGGCAAGTGCGTGACCGCCAACACCTGGCGGTCGCGTCCGAGTTGCTTCATGAGCCGACCCACGGTCTCGGCCACCGCGCCGCCCACGCCCGAGTCGACCTCGTCAAAGATCAGGGTTGGCGCTTGGCCCAATTGACTGGTCGTGACCGCAATTGCCAAGGCGATGCGCGACAACTCGCCGCCAGACGCCACTTTCCCCACCGGGCGGGGTGTGCTGCCTGCGTGTCCCGCGACCAAAAACTGCACTTCTTCCAAGCCATGGCTGGCGGTCTCGGCCAAGGCCTCGAGGCTGACCTCGAAGCGCCCGCCTTGCATGCCCAGTGCTTGCATGGCTTGGGTGATGCTCGCCGCCAATTTGGGTGCCGCCACTGACCTGGTCTTGCTGAGCTTGCGGGCCTCGGTCAGAAATGCCTTTTGCGCGGATTGCTCGGCACTTTCCAGGGCAGCCAAATCGGCTGCGGCATCCAGGCGTTGCAACTCGGTTTGCCAAGCTTGGTAGAGCTCGGGCAGATCTTCTGGAGAGCGCTTGTAGCGGCGTGACAAGGACACCCACAGGCTCAGGCGTGCGTCGAGCTCGGCCAAGCCTTGTGGGTCCAAATCGGCGCGACGCAGCCAAGCTTGCACGCTGTGAGCCACATCTTCGGCTTGGGCCATTGCAGAGCCGAGTTGATCGGCCAGTGCCTGGAACTCGGGCTCGATGCTGGCCTGGTCTTGCAAAGCGTTTTGCGCATGCACCAATGACAGCGTGGCGCCCGAGCTGTCGTCTTGCAGGTGTTGCAACGCAGATTGCGCTGCCTCCATCAGGGACTGTGCATGCGACAAACGGCTATGCTGGGTGTTGAGTTCGTCCCATTCCTGGGCTTGTGGCGACAACTTGTCGACCTCGGCGATTTGCCAGCTCAAGCGCTCCCGCTCTTGCTGCAAATGGTCTTGCGCTTGCTTGGCGTGCGCCAAGGTTTGCTGCGCTTGCCGCCAATCGGTCCAGAGTGTTTGCAAGGGTTGGGTATGAATGCCTGCATAGGCGTCGAGCAAGCCGCGCACCGCCACGGGGCGGGTCAGGCTTTGCCAGGTGTGTTGCCCGTGGATGTCGACCAATTGGTCGCCGATCTCGCGCAGTTGCGTGGCCGTGGCCGCACTGCCATTCACCCAAGCGCGGCTTTTGCCTTGCGCGTCAATGCTGCGCTTGATCAGCAGCACCTCTTGTGCCTCAAATCCGTTGTCTTCCAGCCAAGCCACCAGGCCAGGCGTCAAGGCAAATTCAGCGCTGATCTCGGTGCGGCTGGCGCCTTCGCGCACCACGCTCGCGTCCGCACGGGCACCCAAGACCAATTGCAGTGCATCCACCAAAATGGATTTGCCCGCACCTGTTTCGCCGCTCAATACCGAAAAGCCTCCCGATAAATCGAGGGCGAGTTCTCGCACGATCACAAAGTCGCGTAAGGCAATGCGTAACAAGCTCATGAGCCACCCTCGTTCCAATGCAGTTTCTGACGGAGTGTGTCAAAGTAACTCCAACCCCGGGGGTGAAGAAAGACCGCATTGTGGGGTGATTTGCGCACCTTGACCTGGTCACCGATGTGCAGCGTGGACAAGGATTGCATGTCGAAATTGGCACTGGCGTCGCGCCCAGCCACCAGCTCGATGACGATTTCGGCCGGGTCGGCCAGCACCAAAGGGCGGTTCGAGAGGGTGTGCGGCGCGATCGGCACCATCACCAAACCGGCCAAAGACGGTTGCAGCATCGGGCCGCCAGCGGACAAAGCGTAGGCGGTGGAGCCTGTGGGCGTGGCGATGATCAAGCCATCTGCGCGTTGGTTGGCCACGAAATGCCCGTCCACCGTGACACGCAACTCAACCATGCCCGAGGTGGCGCCGCGGTTGACCACCACATCGTTCAAGGCAAACGCGTCAAACACGCAGGCGTCTTCGCGCCAAACCTGGCCATGCATCAACATGCGGCGGTCTTCCTCATAGTCACCATGCAACATGGGCTGCAAAGTGGCCTCGATCTGGTCCACCGCGATGTCGGTGATGAAGCCCAATCGACCTTGGTTGATGCCAATCAGTGGCACGCCATGCGCTGCTAGCTGACGGCCAAAGCCGAGCATGGTGCCGTCGCCGCCGAGGACGATGGCCAAATCGCAGGTTTGGGCCACACCCGCCACATCCAAGGTGGGCAGATCGGACAAGCCGGTGTGGGCAGCGGTTTCCTGTTCGATCGATACCGCCAGGCCTTGCTGCGCAAGCGATTGCGCCAGGGCAAGCAAGATCGGCTTGGCCGTTGCTGTTGCACTTGGGTTGGCACTGGGGTGGTGTTTGCCCATCAGGGCAATGTGGCGGAACATCGGGTTCATGGGCAAATTACATCATTAAAATCGGACAAAAGGATGACCATGCTGGATGACCGTGCCAAGTTGATGATGAAGACCCTGGTCGAGCGCTACATCGCCGACGGTCAGCCAGTGGGCTCGCGCACCTTGTCGCGGGCCAACGGCATCGAATTGTCGCCAGCCACGGTGCGCAATGTCATGGCCGACCTGGAAGAGATGGGCCTGATTGTCAGCCCCCACACCTCGGCAGGCCGCATCCCAACGGCCAAGGGTTACCGGTTGTTTGTTGACACCATGCTCACGGTCAACCGGGAGAACTTTCACACCGTCAGTTTGGTTCCCGAGCAACCGCAAAAAGTCATTGCCAGCGCTGCTAACCTGTTGTCCAACCTCTCCCATTTTGTCGGCGTGGTCATGGCACCCCGGCGCGGCTCGGTGTTTCGACACATCGAGTTTTTGCGTTTGTCCGAAAAGCGGGTCTTGGTCATCATCGTCTCACCCGATGGCGATGTGCAAAACCGGGTCATCTTCACCGACACCGACATCAACCAATCGCAATTGCTCGAAGCCTCCAATTACCTGAATGCGCATTTCGTGGGCATGGGCATCGAGCAGGTGCGCGAGCGATTGCAAGCCGAGGTGGAGAGTTTGCGCAGCGAGATTGCAGCCCTGATGCAAGCGGCGGTGCAGGTGAGCTCGGAGGCCATGAGCCAGTCGCAAGACGAGGTGGTGATCAGCGGCGAGCGAAACCTGTTGTCGGTGTCGGATTTCTCCAGCGACATGGGGCAGTTACGCCGGGCCTTCGATTTGTTCGAGCAAAAAGCGCAGCTGATGCGCTTGTTGGACATGTCCTCGCAGGCTGATGGGGTTCGCATCTACATCGGTGGCGAGAGCCAAACCGTGCCCTTTGAAGAGCTTTCGGTGGTCAGCGCCAATTACGAGGTCGACGGCCAAGTGGTCGGCACCTTAGGTGTGATTGGACCCACCCGCATGCCCTATGACCGGATGATCCAAATCGTGGACATCACCGCCAAGCTGGTGAGCAATGCCTTGAGTCACAAATAATTCAAATTTGGCCCAAGTAGTCACGCTTGCCGATGTCCACCCCGTTGTGACGCAAGATTGCGTAAGCCGTGGTGACATGAAAGTACACGTTAGGCATAGCGTGGCCCAATAAAAACTGCATGCCTTTGTAATGCGTTTCTTTGTCGCCGCGTTTGGTGACGATGTCTTTGTCTTCCGTGCCGTCTATTTGCGCTGGAGTGAAACCCTGCACATAAGCAATGGTTTTGGTCACTCGCGATCTGAGTTCTTCAATGGTTTGCTCGTCATCGGCATACACCGGGCTTTCAACCCCAGCCAAGCGAGCCACCACGCCTTTGGCGGTGTCGGTGGCGATTTGAACTTGCCTGGTCAAAGGCAGCATGTCCGGGTACAGGCGAAACTGGGTAAGCGCAGACTCGGTCCATTTTTTTGCCTCCACGTGCTGTTGCGCTTTCTCTAACAAATGGTTCAAGCTGTTAAGCATGTTGACGATGCGTGGCACGCTGGCGTGGTACATGGAGATGGACATGGCAATGCTTTCTGTGGATGGTTTGTTGTCGATGCTAAGGCAAATGTCAAGACTTCTAGGATAATCAACCCAGGTTGGGGCGTTAGCTCAGTTGGTTAGAGCAGAGGACTCATAAACAACTTAAGAACTTAAGTTGTCTAAAAATACTCAATGAAATCAACAGGTTACAGCGCCACAGTTGTCAAAATTTGCTTCCACACCGCTTCCACACTTTGCTGAAAATTTAAGCAGCATTTTGGGGGTCGAAAAGGGGCAAAGTACAATCAGATTTTCGGGCCTATAGCTCAGTTGGTTAGAGCAGAGGACTTAAAGAGCAGGTGACCTAAAACATCAAAAATGTCATGGCCATTTGCCGTTGGGTTGCACGCTGGTAAGTTAACTCTGCTGGCATGTAGAACTACTCAAATTCGGGGAAGCCTCTGCTGTTCGCAGCGTGGTAATCCCGAGCCAAGCCAGATATCAATATTTGGAAGGTGTAGAGACTGTACGGGTAGGTCGTAAAGACAAGAGACAGTCCAGACTACAAACCGGAAACGGGCAGCGAAAGCTGTAGTAGTAAGCATAATCCTTTGGTCCCTGGTTCGAGTCCAGGTGGGCCCACCAA